>NZ_BAAASJ010000010.1:0-74595 GCF_039532825.1 Streptomyces vastus | reverse complement strand
TGCGGGCGGCGGACGCGGCGGCGGGCGGCGGACGCGGCGGCGGGCGGCGGACGCGGCGGCGTGCGGTGGACGCGGCGGCGGGCCCGGGAGGGTGCTGTGTCGAAAAGCGTGAGCACTTCCACCTGCCGTGTTCACCCACGGCTCGTTTGAGCATCTGAAGGACAGCTTCCCGCTGTGTGTTCACGATTTTTGCGGGGGCATCCCCGCAGCATGGTCGCCCCAACTCGAACCAGGTGGCCTTGCCCCGGCCCGGACCGTGCGTGCACACGCCCCAGGCGTCGGCGCCGTACCAGATGAGGTGCATGCCGCGGCCGTCCTCGTCGTCGTGGGCCGCGGTGCGGATTGCGGGCAGGCCCCGGGGCCTCGTCGTGGATGAGGATGCGGAGGCGGGCGGGGTCGGCCCAGCCGGCGTGGAGGGTGACGGAGGTATCAAACGAGTAGGAATCTTGCAGAATCGTGGCTCCGCGGCGCCCGCCGGTGAGCCACCCGACGAGCGCCGAGCTGCCTACGTCTGCCGATCCGGCGCGCCGCCCTCCGCATGCAGCGCCCCTGCCCCCACGACCCGCACCCCCGTCTCCTCCCCCGGCCGTACCCGCAGCGGGCCCGCGACCCGGATGCCGACGGGGGCGTCGTGGCCGTCTACGGACACGGTGACCATGGCGTCGTGGCCGTAGTAGCAGACGTCGGTCACCGTGCCCCGTGCGGCGCCTTCCGCGGTGGGGTCGGTGAGGCGGAGCTGTTCCGGGCGGAGCAGGACCGTGCCGGTGCGCAGGCCCGCGGGCGGGGCGCCCAGGGGCACGGTGCCCAGCGGTGTGCGGGCCGTGCTGTCGGTCTCGACCGTGCCGGGGAGCAGGACGGCGTCGCCCACGAAGTCGGCGACCCAGGGGTCGGCGGGGCGCCGGTAGAGGTCCTGTGGAGTGGCGCACTGGGCGACGCGGCCGTCGCGGACGACGGCGACGAGGTCGGCGGTGGACAGGGCCTCCTGCTGGTCGTGGGTGACCAGCACTGCCGTGGCTCCCGTCGCGCGCAGCGCCGTCCGCACGTCGGTCCGCACTCCCGCCCGTAGCGCGCTGTCGAGGGCGTTGAACGGCTCGTCCAGCAGCACCAGTTGAGGCCGCGGGGCGAGCGCCCGGGCGAGTGCGACGCGTTGCTGCTGGCCGCCCGACAGTTCGTGCGGCATGCGGTCGCCGTAGCCTGCCAGGCCGACCAGTTCCAGCATCTCGTCCGTGCGGCGGCGTCGCTCGGCCCGGTCCACACCCTTCAGGCCGAAGGTCACGTTGTGCGCCACGCTCAGGTGCGGGAACAGCGCGCCCTCTTGCGGGACGATGCCGACGCGGCGCCGCTCGGGTGGCACGTGGACGCCCGCACCCGGGCCGGTCAGGACCCGGCGGCCCACCCGTACGGTGCCCGCGTCGGCGCGCAGGAAGCCGGCGACGATGCGCAGCAGGGTCGTCTTGCCGCAGCCGGAGGGGCCGAGGACGGCGGCCAGCGCGCCCGTCGGCACGGTCAGGTCGAGTCCGCGCAGGACGGGGCCGCCGTCACCGTAGGACTTGGTGAGCCCTTCGACGTGCAGCTCGTTCGCGTTTTCTTTCGCGTTCATGTCCGTCACGTCCGTCATGTCCGGTGCCTGCCGAGGAGGTACGAAGGGAGCGCGGCCAGCAGGATCAGCGCGGCAGCGTAGGGGGCGGCCGCCGCGAAGGACCCGGCGCCCGTCTCGGTCCAGAGGCGGGTGGCCAGGGTGTCCATGCCGGTGGGGCGCAGGAGGAGGGTGGCGGGCAACTCCTTCATGCAGACCACGAACGTGAGTGCCGCCCCCGCCGCCACCCCCGGCGCGGCCAGCGGCACGGTCACCTCGCGCAGGACCTGCCACGGCCGCCGCCCCAGCGACCGGGCCACATCCTCCAGCACGGGCGGCGCCTGGAGCACGGCGGCCCGCGTGGCGGCCACCGCGACCGGCAGGAAGAGGACCGCGTACGCGCCGACCAGGAGCGGCAGTTGCTGGTACAGGGGGTACGCGTAGCGGACCGCGAAGAAGACCAGGGAGAGTGCGACCGTGATGCCGGGCAGCGCATGGCCCGCGTACGCCGCCTGCTCCAGCAGGCGCGCGCCGCGCCCCCGGTACCGGGCGGCGATCACCCCGACCGGCAGGGCGAGAGCCGTGGTGAGGGCGGCCCCGGCTGCGGCGACTGTGAGCGTGGCCCACGCGGTGTCCGCGATCGCGCCCAGGTCCCAGGTGGCCGAACTGCCGGCGGTCAGCCAGTACGCGAGGGTGCCGAGCGGGAAGACGACGGCCACGGCCACGACCGCCCCGCACCAGAGGAGGACGAGGGGCCGCCACCGGCCCAGTGCCATCGGTACGGCCGGGCGGGCGGTGCCGGTGCCGGTCCTGGCGTGTCCGGCGCGTCCGCGTGTACGGGCCTCGGCGGCGACCAGGGCCACCGTCATCACCACCAGCACGACGCTGAGCGCGGCGGCCGGGGTGCGGTCGAAGGACGCGCGGTACGAGGTGTGGATGGCGCGGGTGAAGGTGTCGTACCGCATCAGTGAGACCGCGCCGAAGTCGGAGAGCACGTACAGCGCGACGAGCAGCCCGCCGCCCGCCGCGGCCGGTCGCAGTTGCGGCAGGGTGACCCGCAGGAAGGTCGCCGCCGGGCCGTGGCCGAGGGACCGCGAGGCTTCCTCCTGCGCGGGGTCTATGCCGCGCAGCGCCGCGGCGACCGGCAGGTGGACGTACGGAAAGCTGACCAGGGTCAGGGCGAGTGCGGCGCCCGCGAAACCGGCGAGTCCGGGAGCTGCGGACAGCCAGGCGAAGGCGGCGACGTAACTGGGCACCGCCAGCGGCAGCGTGGCCAGCACCGACCACGCGCGGGCGCCGGGCAAGGCGGTGCGTACGGTCAGCCAGGCCAGCGAGACGCCCAGCACCAGGCTGGCCGCGACGACCGCGGCGGTGAGGCCGAGGCTGCGGCCGAGCAGGTGCAGGGTGCGTTCGTCCGCGACGACGTCCCAGGCGTAACCGGGTCCGCGTTCGAGGGCGCGGACGGCAAGATAGCCGAGCGGGAGCAGGGCGAAGAGGGCCGCCACGCAGGCGGGGACGAGCAAGGCCGGCGGTGGTCTGCGTCCGGTCCGCGTACGTAGCCCTGTACGGAACCGCGTACGAAACCGACCGCGTCCGGCCGGGGCAGGCGCCCCGGCCGGACGCGGCGCGGATTGCGGTGTGCTGGGCACGGCCGTCAGACCAGTCCGACGTCCTGGAGCATGGCCTGGGTCTCCTGGATGGACTCCAGCTTGCCCAGGTCGATGTCGGGGGACTCGAGGGAGTCGAACGGCGGCAGGTCCTCGACAGTGCTCGTGACGCCCGCGGCCAGCGGGTACTCCATGGTCTTGTCGGCGAAGTAGGTCTGCGCCTCCTTGGACAGCAGGAAGTCGACGGCCTTCTGGGCGGTCTCGCTCTGCCCGCTGTCCTTGAGGACGCCCGCCCCGGCGACGTTGATCAGCGCGCCGGGGTCCTTGCCGGGCAGGAAGTGCAGCTTGGAGCCGACCTTGTCCTCGCCCTTCTCGGCGACCCGCTCGTACCAGTAGTAGTGGTTGACCAGTCCGAGGGAGACCTCGCCGGCCTCGACCGCGTCCAGGGTGGCGAGGTTGTGCGCGTAGGTCTTGGCGCCGTTGTCCTTCAGCGCCTTCAGCCACTCGCGGGTGGCGTCGTCGCCCTCCAGGACGCGCATGCCGGTGACGAAGGCCTGGAAGGAGGCGTTGGTGGGCGCGATGCCGACCTTGTCCTTCCACTCCGGCTTCACCACGTCGTGGACACTGTCCGGGACCTCGTCCTCGCTGACCTTGTCCGGGTTGTACGCGATGACGCGGACGCGCCCGGACAGGCCGACCCAGTCGCCCTCGCCGCCCCGGTAGGCCGCGTCCACCTTGTCGAGGGTGGCCTGGGGCAGCTTCTGAAGCATGCCCTCCTTGGAGAGGGCGCCGAGCGCCCCGGCGTCCTGGGAGAAGAACAGTCCGGCCTTGGTGCGGTCGCCCTCCTCCAGGATCTGCGCGGCCAGCTCGGCGCTGTCGCCGTAGCGCACCTCGACCTCGGTGCCGACGGCCTTCTCCAGCTTGTCGAGGATCGGCTTGACCAGCTTCTCGTTGCGGCCGGAGTAGATGACGAGGGCGGAGTCGCCGCCCTCCCCCGAGCTGCTCTTGTCGTCGTCGGAGCCGCAGGCGGCGAGGGCGGGGAGCAGCAGGCCGGCCACGACGAGCGCGGTGATTCGGCCAGCCAGAGGGCGTCGCATGAGGGTGCCTTCCTGCGTGACTCGCCACGACGCCGCAGGTTGCGTCGTCGGGCGGCGAGCGGAGTGGTGACGCTTTTTAGCCAACTATGAACATGCTATGAATAAGGTAAACCTTGCCTAACCGTCAAGGGATCTGTGTTACCGGCGGACTCTGCTGCGGAAAGGCGCGCACCGTGATCGACCCCTTCGGGCCCCTCCAGGCGCCGCCCACCGTTTCCACCCCGTCGGCCGCCCCGCCCGCCTCGGTCCCCTTTCCGGAACCGCCCGTACGTCCGCACGGCGCGCCGCCTGCACGCCCGTATGGCGTGCCGTTCGCGCAGGAGCTCGCGGCGTACGGCGACCGCGTCGCGCTGATCACCCCGGACGGGGAGCTCTCCTACCGCCGACTGGCACAACGCGTGGCCGCCACCGCCGAGCGCCTCGGCCCCGTGCGCCGACTGGTGCTGCTGGCCGGCGGCAACCGGGCCGACGCCCTCGTCGTCCACCTCGCCGCCCTCTCCGCCGGCCATCCTGTGCTGCTCGTCCCCGGCGACAACGACCGCGCGATACGCGCCCTGACCGCCGCGTACGACCCGGACGTGGTGGCCCGGCCGGACGACCACGGCACCTGGACCCTCGACGAGCGGCGCCACGGCAGCAGCCACACTCTCCATCCGGATCTCGCCCTGCTGCTGAGCACCTCCGGTTCGGCCGGCTCGCCCAAACTGGTGCGGCTCTCCCACGAGAACGTCCAGGCCAACTCCGAGTCCATAGCCACGTACCTCGGCATCTCCGACACCGACCGCGCGGCCACGACCCTCCCCATGCACTACTGCTACGGCCTGTCGGTGGTCCACAGCCACCTGCTGCGCGGCGCCGGGCTGATCCTCACGGACCGTTCGGTGTCGGAGCCTGCCTTCTGGGCGGAGTTCCGCACCGCCCGCGGTACGTCCCTCGCCGGGGTGCCGTACACCTTCGACCTGCTCGACCGGGTCGGCTTCGAGCGGATGCGGCTGCCGCATCTGCGCCGCGTCACCCAGGCCGGCGGCCGGCTCGCACCCGAACGCGTCGCACGGTACGCGGAGTTGGGGCGCCGGTCCGGCTGGGAAATGTTCGTGATGTACGGGCAGACCGAGGCGACGGCACGTATGGCCTACCTGCCGCCGCACCTCGCCACCGAGCGCCCGGAAGCCGTCGGGGTGCCGATCCCCGGTGGCTCCTTCCGGCTGCACCCGGTCGACGACCAGGGTGATCCCGAAATCGGCGAACTGGTCTACTCGGGCCCGAACGTGATGCTCGGCTACGCCGAGAGCCCGGCCGACCTCTCCCTCGGCCGGACCGTACGGGAACTGCACACGGGGGACCTCGCCCGGCGCGCGCCCGACGGACTCTACGAAATCGTGGGCCGCCGCGGCCGGTTCGTGAAGATCGTCGGTCTGCGGATCGAACCCCAGCGCGTCGAGGCACTGCTCGAACGGCACGGGGTCACCGCGTACTGCACAGGGGACGGCGACGCGCTGGCTTTGGCCGTGCTGAGGAACAAGGCCGCCGACGGTGACCGGCTGCGGCGCCTGGTGGCCGACGAGTGCGGAATCCCGGCCCGCGCGATACGGGTCACGGTCCTCGCCGAACTCCCGCGGCTCGCCGCGGGCAAGCCCGACTACGAGGCCGTACGCCGGCTGACGCGCCCGGCTCCGGAGGGGGTGGAAGCGGCGGCCGGGCTCGCCAGGGACCTGTGCCGGCTCTACGCCGAGATCCTCGACCGGGCCGATGCCACCGAGGACAGCAGCTTCGTGAGCCTGGGCGGCGACTCGCTGTCCTACGTCGAGATGTCCCTGCGGCTGGAGGAGGCACTCGGCGGGCTTCCCACCGACTGGCATACGAAGCCGATCCGCGAACTGCGCGCCCTGGCCCCTCCCGTGACGGAACCGGCAGGTGCGGAAACCGGCGAAGCCCCGGCAGCCGGAGCCGCCAAACGGCCGGCCCGGTGGAACGGACGGCCCCGTACCCGTACCCGCGGTCCGGCGTCCCCGCGGTCCGCACGGTCCTGGCGCACCCGCCGCACGCTGGAAACCGGCGTGGCCCTGCGCGCAGTCGGCATCGTCCTGATCGTCGCCTCGCACATCCCCGTCTTCTCCCTCCAGGGCGGCGCGCATGTGCTGATCGGCGTCGCGGGCTTCAACTTCGCCCGTTTCCATCTCACCGGGGCCGAACGCCGCGCGCGCCTACGGCACTTGTGGCGCGGCATCGCCCGCGTCGCCGTGCCGAGCGTGGCGTGGATCACCGGCGCGGTGGTGCTGACCGGCTTCTACGACCCGGCCAACGCCCTGCTGCTGAACAGCCTCCTCGACCAGGGGACCGAACGTCACGAATGGCACTACTGGTTCGTGGAGGCACTCGTCTACTTCCTGGTCGTCCTCGCCGTGCTGATGGCAGTTCCCCTGCTGGACCGGCTGGAGCGGCGGTACGCGTTCGGGGTGCCACTGGCGCTCCTGGCGGTCGGGCTGATCGGCCGGTACGACCTGCCGGATCTGGCACCGGCCCGCTTCCACCTCGGACCCACCGTGGTCTTCTGGCTGTTCGCGCTGGGGTGGGCTGCCGCGCGGGCGACCACCACGCGACAGCGGTCGCTGCTGACGGCGGTGCTCCTGCTCGCACTCCCGGGCCTCTTCAACGACCAGCCGCTGCGCACCACTCTCGTGGTGGCCGGGCTGACGCTGCTGATCTGGGTGCCGACGCTGCCCAGCCTGGGCCCGCTCAACCGGATCGCGGGCATCCTGGCGAGCAGCTCGCTCTACATCTACCTGACGCACTTTCAGGTCTATCCCCACGTCCCGGACGACTTCCCGGTCCTGGCGTTCTTCGCCTCCCTGGCCGTAGGCATCGGGTACGCGGCCGTGGCGACGCGAGTGGTCAGGCGGCTGTGACGCTTTGTACCGCCGTGCCGTCGGCCTCGAATCAGCGGAACGCCGAGGGCGGTGGTGCCGGTGAGGCCACCGCCGCCGCGTCCGTGACCGCTGCGGCGCCGCCGGTGAAGTCGGTCAAGGTTCTGCCGTGTTCGACCCTCGCGGGGTGCGGGTCCGAGGCGGCGCGGCGGGTCAGTTCGGCGATCGGGAGCGGTTGGTCGGAGGCGACGAGGACCGCGTTGCCGAAGCGTTTGCCGCGCAGTACGGCCGGGTCGGCGACCAGGGCGAGCTCCGGGAAGACGCCCGCCGCCGTGGCGATCTGCCCGCGCAGGTGGGCCAGCGGCGGGCCGTCGGCGAGGTTGGCCGCGTAGAGGCCGCCCGCCTTGACCACCCTGCGGACGTCGGCGAGGAACTCGGTCGAGGTCAGATGCGCCGGCGTGCGCGCCCCGCTGAACGCGTCCGCGATGACGAGGTCCGCCCAGCCGTCCGGCACCTTGGCGAGCCCTTCGCGGGCGTCGACGGAACGTACGCGGATGCGGGCGTTCGGGTCCAACGGCAGCTCTCGGCGGACCAGTTGGACGAGGGCGGCGTCGCGTTCGACGGCCTGCTGGGTGGAGCGGGGGCGGGTGGCGGCGACGTAGCGGGCGAGGGTGAGGGCGCCGCCGCCGAGGTGCACGGCGTGCACGGGTCTGCCCGGCGGGGCGGCCAGGTCGATGACGTGGCCGAGGCGGCGCTGGTACTCGAAGTTCAGATACGCCGGGTCGTCGAGGTCCACGTACGACTGCGGGGCGCCGTCGATGAGCAGCGACCAGGCACGCGCCCGGTCCCGGTCGGGCATGAGCTCGGCGAGCCCGCCCTCGACTTCGGCGACGACGGCTTGGGGTGCCACCCGTGCCACCCCCCGGTCGCCCGACCGCTTGGTCCTCGGCTTCGCCTTCGCCCTTGCCATCAGGCCATTATCGGGGGTGCGGGAGAGGGAGGCTCAGCGACAGCGCCCCATAGGGGCGCGGGGCTGTGTCGAATCTGCGGCTCCGCCGCGATGGGGGCCCGCTCATGGGGGAGCGACCAGCCCGCTACAACCCGCAGATAATCACCGGCCGTCGCCTGTAGCACCTAACGGCAGTTGTCCGCCGCCTCGATCAAACGAGCCGCCTCGTCCAGCGCGGCGCGCAGGACGACCGGGTCCGTGGCGAGCTCGGAGTCCTCCGGGGGCAGGAGCCAGCCGGAGCCCTCGACGGGCGGCTCGCCGGAGCCGGACCCGGACCCGGCGCCCTCGGAGACCGCAGCCTCGGCGATGAGGCTGATACCTCGGCCGTCGGTCTGCGTACACGTGCTGCCCGGCACGTCCCAGGCATCCGCCGTGCCCGGCGGCACCAGGAAGCCGAGAGTGTCGCAGGTGTCGTCGTGCAGGACGGGGCCCACGGCCTCCGAGGCACCCCGGCGCAGGATGTCGACAGCCTCCAGACCCTGCCGCGTCGGGACGGTTACGAGGTCACACGGGTCGCAGGGATCGCAAGGATCGTCGGGATCCGCCTGCCCCGCATCGTCTGGCGGAGCTTCCGTCGGGAGCGGCGCACGGCGATCGATGCTCTGTCTGGTCTCCATTCCGGCCTCCATCGTGGAACCCCTCCTCGATCGAACTCACCGCATGGTTCAACGCCCCCGGACGTCAACGGCTACGGCGCAACTGAGCCGCAAAGGATGGCAGTTCATGGCAGATCATGGATGAGATATCCGGTTTGTAGCCAAACCTCGCGTGGTCGACTCGTCACAGCAGGTACGTTCTTGCCCGCCGGAAACCTGAGCGGGACCCGATCAACCCGAGTGGGAAGTGATCAACTCGCCTTGGTTCCGGCATGGTTCGACGGTTCGCGAGAGAGGGCCCGGCCATGGCGTCGTACACGACGACCTCGTCGTCCCAGTCACCTCCGCCACCGCGGCCGAACCTCGCCTTCCGGGAGCTGCGCGGACAGCGTTCGCCGGGCGAGTTCGCCGCCGCGGTGCGACGGGCCGCGCGGGAGATCGGGGAGCGGGTGAGCTGCGACGCGCGCTATGTGGGGCGCGTCGAGGCGGGGGAGATCCGCTGCCCGAACTACGCGTACGAGCGGGTGTTCCTGCATATGTTCCCCGGCCGGTCGCTGACCGACCTGGGGTTCGCGCCCCGCTCATCGGTACGCGGACGCGGGGCGCGCGCCATGGAGGAGGCGCTCCCCTCGCGCACCACGAGCCGGACGTACGCCCCGCATGAAACGGATGGGGCGCAGGAGCCGTATGAAACGCAGGACGCGCAACACGCCTGCGGCACGCACAACACGTACGGCATGCAAGACACGTACGTAACGCAAGGCACGTACGAGTACCACGATCAGAACCACGAGGAGAGCGACGTGCAGCGTCGCGCATTCATGACCGGAGGCACCGCCACCGTGGCGGCCGTCTCCCTGGGCCCCCTGGGCGTCGCGTTCGGCGGCCCGGCCGTCGCGGCGGACCGTCCCGTGCACCGGGTCGGTGAGGCCGAGGCGGGCGCGCTCGAAGAGGCCGTACGGCAGATCCGGGTGCTCGACGACCGGCACGGCGCCGACGGGCTGTACCGAAGGGCGGCGACTCCGCTGCGGGCCGCGTACGCCCTGCTGGACGCGGGTGCGACACGGCGGGCGACCGCCGAGCGGCTGCACTCGGGCGCGGGTGAACTCGCCATCTCCGTGGGCTGGCTGGCGCACGACTCCGGTCGCTTCGGCGATGCGCGCTCGCACTACGCGGAGGCCCTCGCCACCGCCCGGGTGGCCGGGGACCCGGCCCTGGAGGCACATGCCTTCTGCAATACGTCCTTCCTGGCACGTGACGCGGGCCGCCCACGCGAGGCGGTGCGGGCGGCGCAGGCCGCGCAGCGCGCCGCACGTCCACTCGGTTCGGCCCGGCTCCTGTCGCTGCTCGCCATGCGCGAGGCCGGCGGCTGGGCCGGGCTCGCCGACCGCACCGGCTGCGAGCAGGCACTCGCCCGCGCTCACGCGCTGTTCGACCGCGGGCCCTGCGACGCCGACCCGGAGTGGATGAGCTTCTACGGCCCGGCCGAACTGGCGGGCCTGGAGGCCCAGTGCTGGTCGACGCTCGGCGACTGGCCGCGCGCGGCCCACCACGCCCGGCGCGCGGCCCGCCTCCAGGACCCCCACTTCACCCGCAACATCGCGCTCTACACCGCCGAACTCGCCGACGACCTGGCCCGCGCCGGCCACCCCGACGAGGCCGCCACGGCAGGACTGCGCGTACTGGACCTCCTGGACGAGGTGCAGTCCTCACGCGTCCAGACGATGCTCGCGGGCACGGCCCGCGTGCTGCTGCCGCATCGCCGCGCGACGGGAGTCTCGGACTTCCTGGAACGGCACGCGGCTCTGGCGCGGACGGCATAGGGCAGCGGCGGTACAACGCAGGGGCGACACGGGGCGGGGCGGCATAGGGCGGGGCGGCATCAGGGCCGACGGTTTACTCGCTCCCAGGGCGCTCTACGTGGGCACCTGCCCGTTACGCGGTCAGGTGCCCGCAGTCGTTCCACGTCTCGATCGCGGGCTCTCCGTAGGCCCAGCCGAGCACCGACAGGGACGTCGGGTTGAGGCGGATCCGGGCCGCGAAGTCCAGGTCCAGGCCGAGCCAGCGGGCACCTATGGAGCGCAGGATGTGGCCGTGCGCGAAGACGAGCACATCGCGGTCGGCGGAGCGCGCCCACGCCACCACCTCGTCCGCGCGCGCGGAGACCTCGGTGAGGGTCTCGCCCCGGGGCACCCCGTCGCGCCAGATCAGCCAGCCGGGCCGCCCCGCCTGGATCTCCGCGGGCGTCATGCCCTCGTACGCGCCGTAGTCCCACTCCATGAGCGTGTCCCAGACAACCGCCCGGTCGCCGAAGCCGGCGAGTTCGCATGTCTCACGCGCGCGTGCCAGCGGACTCGTACGCACTTCGACCCCGCGGAGCCCGCCCAACGGTGCCCGGTGCAGCCGCTCGCCGAGCAGCTTGGCGCCGCCCCTGCCCTCCTCCAGGAGAGGAATGTCGGTCCTGCCGGTGTGCCTGCCGGCCAGCGACCATTCGGTCTGGCCGTGCCGGGCCAGCAGGATGCGCGGTGCCATGAGTTCGGCCTCCGGATGGATCAGGGATGGATCAGAAATAACCCACTGGTGAATCGCTCCATCATCGCCCAGGCTCTTTCGGGGCAACCCACTGGGCGATCTCTGCGTCTTCGAGGACCGAGGCGCCCCGTTCAGGCGTTCGCATAGGTTGGACCGTGGGGCGTGGCGCATCGGCCACGGGGAGAGAAGGGGGAGGGCGATCGGATGCGGCGGACCGATGTACCGGGCACCGAGGCGGTATCGCGCACCCGGCCCCGCTGGTGGGCGGAGCTGCCGCTGATCTTCCTGGTGTACGCCGTGTACTCGGCCGGCCGGCTGCTCGCGCGCGGGGACGTGACCACCGCCGTGGACAACGGCCTGGCGATCCTGCGCATCGAGAAGGTCTTCTACCTCAACGCCGAGCACCCGCTGAACCGCCTCTTCACCCGCGAGCCCTGGCTCGGCATACCCGCCGACTTCTGGTACGCGTCGCTGCACTACCTCGTCACGCCCGCGCTCCTGGTGTGGATCTTCCGCTCCCGCACCGTGCGCTACCGGGCGGCCCGCACCTGGCTGCTGATGTCCACGTTCATCGGCCTGATCGGCTTCACGCTGCTGCCCACCTGCCCGCCCCGGCTGCTGTACGCGGGGCACGGCTTCGTCGACACGATGGCCCAGTACAGCGGCTACGGCTGGTGGGGCGGCGAGGCGAGCGCACCACGGGGCCTGGGCGGCATGACCAACCAGTACGCGGCGATGCCGAGCCTGCACGTCGGGTGGGCCCTGTGGTGCGGGGTGATGCTGTGGCGGTACGGCGGCACGCGACTCACCAAGGTCGCGGGGGTCGCGTATCCCCTGATCACCACGATCGTGGTGATGGGCACCGCCAACCACTACTTCCTCGACGCGCTCGCGGGCGCCGCCGTGATGGGCGTAGGGCTGCTGCTGACCCGGCCGGTGCTGCGGCTGGCGGACGTGGCACGGCAGCGGCTCCGGGTACTGCGCCTCACCTGGGGCGGGACGGCGGTCACACCGGGCTCGGCCTCGATCCCGTCCGGCTCGGCACCGGTCCCGTCCGGCTCGGTATCGGGTATGGCATCGGCCGCGACACCCGTCACGGCGCCGGTCCCGGAACCGGTCACAGTGGGCTCGCGCGGCGCAGGCTCCTCAATTGTCAGTGGTGGATGCCAGACTTCCCCGGGTGAGCGATTTCCCGGACAGCGCAAGGTCAGTGCCGGCCCCGGTTCCGGTGCCGGGCAGAGAGCCGATCCCGAAGCAAGTCCCGCCGACGCGGGGGACGAGGCTCCGGCAGCGGCTCGCTGAGCTGCGCGGTCCTGCGGTCGCGGCGCAGCCGCTGGACGCCCGCGCCCTGGCGGCGCTCGCCGCGAACCCCGGCTGCAAGCGGCGCGCCATCCTCGACGGGGCGGGCGTGAACAAGGCGGCGCTGGCGAGCGCGCTCGGCTCGCCGTCGGCCTTCGGGCAGTCACAGTTCGCGTTCATGCGGGGCAATGCCTTCGAGGCGCGCGTCAAGGCCGACGGGGGCGCGGAGCTGCTGCGGCTGGTGCAGGAAAAGCTGGACGCCGGGGCGGAGCCGCCCGTGGCCGGCCTCGTTCCCGACCTGGCGGCCGTGGGCCCCGAGGGACGTGCGGCCCGTACGGCACTGGCGCTGCGCGAAGCCACCGCGGCCGGCGCCTGGACGCTGCTCGACCACCCCATGCTCGCCCTGGACGTCGCGGGCTCCCCCGCCTTCCTGGAGCCGGACGCGGTCGTGGTGCATCCCGACGGAAGCTGGACGGTCGTAGAGATCAAGTCCTTCCCGATGCTGGACGGTTCGGCGGACGCCGCGAAAGTCGGCGCGGCGGCACGCCAGGCCGCGGTGTACGTACTGGCGCTGGAGCGGGTCGCGGACCGGCTCACCCCCGCCCCCGGGGTACGGCACTCGGTGCTCCTGGTCTGCCCGAAGGACTTCTCGAACCTCCCCGCCGCCTCCGCCGTCGACGTCCGCAAACAGCGCTCCGTGACCCGCCGCCAGCTGGACCGCCTCACCCGCATCGAGGACATCGCCGCCGCCCTCCCGGAAGGCACCTGCTTCGCCCCCGACCTCCCCACCCCCGACCTGACGGCAGCGGTCGAGTCGGTCCCCGCCACATACGCCCCCGAATGCCTCTCCACCTGCGAACTCGCCTTCCACTGCCGCGCCCGCTCCCGCACGGAGGGCGCGGTGACGTCACTCGGCCGCTCGCTCCGGGCGGAGCTGGGCGGCTTGGCGCGGGTCGACGACGTCCTGTCGGCGGCCCGCGGCGAGTCCGGCGACCCGACCGACCCGGCGGTCGCGGCGCTGCGCAGGGCGGCGGAACTGCGGGCGGAGGCGCTGGGAAGCCGGTCGTCCGACCGCAAGGGGGCTTCATGTCCCTGATCGCCACCCTCGCCCGCCTCGAAGCCGTCGACACCGGCCGCGCCCAGCCCCTGGCCACCGTGCGGCACCGGCACCTCGCCGAGCGCCCCCTCGTCTTCGTACCGCTCACCACCGCCGGAGAAGCCGGGGCCCCGCTGGGCGCACTCGTCGGCACCGACCGCGAAGCGCCCCGTCTGCTCGTCGTGCCGCAGCCACGCGACCGCGACCTGCGGTTCGCGTTCCTCGCCGAGCTGGCCGGAGTCGTGCTCCCGTACATCGACTCCTACGCCGAGGACGTCGAGGCCGCCGAGCGCACCGAGACCGATCCGGAGACCGGGAAGCGGGTCAAGGTCGAGGTCGAACTGTGCGCGGACGCACCGCAGTTGATCGTGCCGAGCCGAGCCGGTATCGACTTCGTACGGCTTCTCGGGCGCTCCATGCGCTTCCGACGCACCGCCGAGCAGGACCCGGAGACGCCCCATCCGGCGCCCCCGCACGTACCGCTGCTCGGGCGATGGCTGACGCACTACGGGGAGCGGGCCCGGGTGCCCGGCTCCGCTCTGCTGCTCGCCCTCACGGACGTACTGTCGCGGCACTGGGCCACCGGCCAGAGCAGCCTGGAGGACCAGCACCTCGGCGCCCTGCTCGCCTGGATCGACCCGGCGGAGGGCGCCTCCGGCGCCGAGGCCGCGCTGCGGGCCGAGCTCCAGCGCGACGCCAGGGGGCAGCTCCTGTGCCCGCCCGCCGGACCCTCCACCGACCCGGCGTTCGACAACAAGCTGCTCGCCCCCGCCATCGAGCGCTACGACCGCGCGCGTACGGCACTCGCCGCCGCCGAGGACGGCCTGCAGGCCGACGACCGGCTCGGTGAACTCACAGCCGCCGAGCGCGAGATCCGCGACCTCGTCGACAGCCGCACCCGACCCACCTGGGACGCGGTGTGGCGCGGCCTCGACCTGCTGCGCGCCCTGCCCGAGGGCGCCCACGCCGCCGACCGCTGGACCCGCGACCGCTGGTCGTTCACCGGCCACCGGGACCGCGTCCTCGCAGGCGAGCCCCCGCAGCCGCGCCGCGACGACGCGGTCACCGCCGCGAACAAGCTCGCGACGCGCGAGCGCGAACAGGCCCGGCTTGAAGCACAGGAAGCCCTCGACGACCCGCTCGTCATGGCCGGACGGCGGCTCGCCGGAGAGGCCTTCGCAGGCGAGGTCACGGACGTCGTCATGGCGTACAGCGAAGGCAAGCGCCCCAGCCCGCGCCCCCTCGTGACGGTCCGCACGGACGACCGGCCGCACCTCGCCGAGCGCGCCAAGGTCTACCGCTCGCTCGGCGGAAAACCGCAGGCGGCCGAATACGTCGAGGGGACATACGAGGAGGACGGCGCCGACGCCGGAGGCATGAGCGTCGTCCTGCGCATCGTCGACAAGATGGGCCGCGGCAAGGAACCCGAGACCGGATCGGTCCCCGAGAAGGGCGACCTCGTCTGCTTCACGCTCTTCGAACACGAGCAGCGGGGCGGCGCGAAGCTGCCCGACCCGGAGGACACGCCCTGGACGCACGGCGGCCCACCGGGTGAGGCGACGCATCCGCCGGCCGACCCGGTGACCGAGGAGGACGCCCTTTGACGACCACGACTGCTGTCTTCGACCCCGGCGCCGAAGCCGCCCGCGCCACCGGCGCGATCCTGCGCGACACCCTGCACGGGACGCACCGCGGCGTCGTCGTCGACTCCCCGCCCGGCGCCGGCAAGTCCACGCTCGTCGTCCGCGCCGCACTCGAACTGGCCGACGCGGGACGCCCGTTGATGGTCATCGCCCAGACCAACGCACAGGTCGACGACCTGGTCCTGCGGCTCGCCGACAAGAACCCCGACCTGCCCGTCGGCCGCCTGCACAGCAGCGACCCGGACCCGTACGACAAGGCACTCGACGACCTGCCGAACGTCCGCAAGTCGGCGAAGGCCGGAGAGCTCGCCGGGCTCGACGTCGTCATCTCCACGGCGGCCAAGTGGGCCCACGTCAAGGGCGTCGAGCCCTGGCGGCACGCGATCGTCGACGAGGCGTACCAGATGCGCTCGGACGCGCTGCTCGCCGTCGCCGGCCTCTTCGAGCGGGCGCTGTTCGTCGGCGACCCGGGCCAGCTGGACCCGTTCGCGATCGTCGGCTCGGAGCAGTGGGCGGGCCTGTCGTACGACCCGTCCGCCTCGGCCGTCACGACGCTCCTCGCCCACAACCCGCAGCTGCCGCAGCACCGCCTCCCCGTCTCCTGGCGGCTCCCGGCGTCGGCGGCGCCGCTGGTCTCGGCCGCGTTCTACCCGTACACCCCGTTCCGCAGCGGCACCGACCACGACGACCGGCGGCTGGACTTCGCGATCGCGTCGGACGGTTCGGGCCCCGACCGCGTGATCGACGAGGCGGCCGAAACGGGCTGGGGCATGCTGGAGCTCCCCGCCCGGCACACACCTCGTACGGATCCCGAGGCGGTACGCGCACTGGCCCAGGTCGTACGCCGCCTCCTGGACCGAGGCGGCGCGGCCACATCCGAGCGCTCCCCCGACCCCACCCCCCTCACCGCCGACCGGATCGCCGTAGGCACGGCCCACCGCGACCAGGCGGCAGCGGTCCGCTCGGCGCTGGCGGAGCTGGGCGCCGGGGACGTGACGGTTGACACGGCGAACCGCCTCCAGGGCCGCGAATACGACGTCACGGTCGTCCTGCACCCCCTCTCCGGCCGCCCCGACGCCACGGCCTTCCACCTGGAAACGGGCCGCCTCTGCGTCCTCGCCTCCCGCCACCGCCACGCCTGCATCGTCATCAGCCGAGCCGGAGTGCCCGACCTCCTGGACGACCACCCCTCGACGGAACCGGTCCAGCTCGGAGTCACGGTGAAGTTCCCGGACGGCTGGGAAGCGAACCACGCGGTGCTGTCCCACCTGTCGGAACACCGGGTGCCATGGCAGCCGTAGCTCTTCTGCCTGTGCCCGAGTGAGCGACTGCGCGTCGGGCAGCCCTGAGGCCCACTTGCGCGGTCAAGAGACAATGGACGGTGGCCCACCCACCAGGACGGGTCGTCCACCGCATGAGGAGGAGAAGTCATGGCGGAGCAAACGCCGCGTCGGAACGAGCCGCGGCTTCGCCCCGCGCCCCTGCTCTTCGAGCCGGCGGAGGCCGCCTCCGATCCGGAGCATTTCTTCGATCTCGAGTCGATCGACGATCCACGGGCGCTGCTGGACCGTGCCACGGAGCTGACGCACGCGTTCCGGGCCGCCACCGACCGTGCCGTCGAGTTCCAGGCGATCGCCGCCGCGCAGCTCGCCGATCCCCGCCGGTTCGACCGGCTCACCCCGGCCGACATCGCCGAGCGGGCTGAGTGGACCGAGGACTACGCGAAGAGAATGGTCGACTTCGGCCGGGAACTGCTCAGCGGAACGAACGGCAAGGGGCTCGGGCACGGAATCGGCGACCTGGCCTGAGCCGGCGAACCTGAAGCCGGGAACCTGATTCGGCGAGGCCTGAGCCCGGGGCAAAGACCTTGCGGCATATGCCGGGTGGGCAAGCTACCCCACTCGCACCCCTCCTGTCCCGATTTCCGGCGACTCCTCGCAACCGGACCCTCACCCGCAGTAGACCTATGCGCCATGAGCGGCATGCGCAGCACAGGGAATCCGGCAGGCACCGTCGCGCCCAGCGCACGTACCGTCGCGCAAGGTGCACTCACCCTCACCTCGGACGGAGCCGCCTGGCTCGCGTCCGCGCAAAGCCACACGCACACCATTACCCACACCCACACCCACACCCACACCACCGTCGCCGTCCGGAACGACCGGTCCACTACCTCGGTCGTCCTCCCCTGCGGCTCCGCCTTCGACGTCGTCAACGCTCCCGCGATCTTCGGCCGCCGCATGCTGGACCAGCTGTGGGGCGAGGGGCCGGGTTCGGGACCGGTGGCCGCGTACCGGGGCCGGATGCTCCTGTTCGCGACGCCGGGCACCGCTCAGCGCCTGCCCGTGCTCCTGAAGTGGGAGGAGTGGGGCTCCGACGGCGGCGCGGGCCGCAGCCGCGCGATCCCGCCGCTGCTCTGCCACGGCAGGGGCGACGCGGTGACGATCCCGCCCGCGGGCACGACACCCGGCGAGCCCGCACCCCTCCCCACACCCGCCCGCTGGCTCGTCGCCCCCGACACCCGGCGCCCCTGGCTGCCGGGCCCGGAGGTCTTGCTCTGGGCGGCGGTACGTGCAGCTCGGGCGGCCCGGATATCGATTTTTCCTCCCGCCGACCTGGGTGCTAAGGTCTACGACGTCAGCAGGCGCCGCTAGCTCAGTTGGTTAGAGCAGCTGACTCTTAATCAGCGGGTCCGGGGTTCGAGTCCCTGGCGGCGCACAATGGCGATGGCGAGGAGGTTCGCGCAAAGCGCGAACCTCCTTGCCATCGTTGTTATTGCGCGGCTTCGCCGCGCGTGGTGGGGGCTCCGCCACCCACACCCCCGATGCGTGGGGCGATGTGACCGTGAGCGCGAAAGCTCACCCCGTAGAGATCGTCACCGTCCACGCCCCCGAAGCCGTGCGGTCCTCCACCTCGAGCCGTACGTCCTCCCCCGGCACCGTGAAGCTCTCGCCGAGTCCGACCGGTGCGTCCGCGAGCGGTGGATAGACCGAGTCCTCCCAGCAGGCGGCGGTGTCGGGGTGCGCGTCGAGGACCTCGACCGGTCCGCCTCCGGACACGGTCTCACTGCGTACGCGATAGACGAGCACCCCCTGCGAACAGACCGCTCCGTCGTTCCCGACGGGCCCTCGCGCCTCGAAGGCGATCACGCTGTCCCGCCCGGTGCGCACCACCGCCAGCTTCGTCCCACCCCCCAGTCCGAACCCGAGACCGCCCGATCCCAGCTCACTCGACCCCAGTCCACCAGATCCCAGCCCACCCGATCCCAGGCCACCCGAAGGGAAGCCCCGCCCGCCCCCCAGCCGTCTCCCCCTGACCTCGGCCTCGAAAGCCTCCGCCCCCGCCGCACCCCCAGCCGCCCCAGCCGCCTCGGCCATCGCCGGACCGCCCGCCCCCAAGGGCTCCAGCGTCATCCGCGTCCCCCCGCCGCCCGCCGCCTGCACACACGACACCTGTCGCGGCTCCAGCCAGCCGAGCTTCCACTTGTGCCAGCCGAAGAGATCCGGTGCGAGCCCGAACTGGCTGCCCATGAGGTCCCAGTCGCCCACGTAGGTGTCCCAGTCGCCCTTGTCGTCGGTCGGCCGGTGGTAGAGGTCGGGCAGGTCGAAGACATGGCCCGTCTCGTGGGCCAGGACGAGCCGGTCCGGCGGATGCTGCTCGAAGACCGTGACGACCCGGCGGATGTCCGTGCCGTCGGCCCGTAGCGGCGCCTCGAGGTTGACCACTTTCGTCGCGTCCGAGTTGACGCCGGGGGCGTCCGGGTCGGCGACGAAGTAGACGACGTCGTAGCGCGAGAAGTCGACCCGAGGGTCGGACGCGGCGAGGGCGTCGCGCAGATACGCCGAACGGCGCGCGGAGTTCCAGTCGCGCTGCATGGCGTACGCCGTTGAGGCGCGCGGCATCGGGAGCCATTCGCGGAGCGGATGCGGGCGCAGTGTGAACTTGCCGTAGGAGGCACGTTCGAAGAAGCGGCTGGTGGCGGGGAAGTGGTCGGCCGTCAGTTCGATGGGTGTGGTCCGCGGGACGGAGTCGGGGAAGGAGAGGAAGATCATCACGGCGTCGAGGCGGCGGTCGGGGCGCGGATAGGCGGCGTTCCAGGTGTCGAGGCCCTCGGAGTGGTGGGCATCGCTCCGCTTCAGGGCGCAGGGCGTCGTGGGAGGCACGGCGTTCGAGGGGCCCGCCGCCAGGGAGGTGGCGGCGAGTGCCGTCATGGAGGTGAACAGTGCCGCGGGACCACGCCAACGAGGTCGTGCCCCGCCACGGGTGAGCCCCTTGAGGGGGAACAGACGCGGCACTTCGACCTCCGGTGCGGAATTCGGGATACCACACCCAGCCTGTACGCATTTGACCACTGATGCCCTGTTTGTCTGCACCAGAAGGGTGAGCGCGTCGGCATCCGGACGAGCACCTCACGGGAGCAAGAACACCCCGAGTACTCACGGAACGTCACAAGCGATCGGCCACTGAAGGAACCTGTCCACGTGCGGGCAGAAACGATCTGTCAGAAGAGCCGGTTAATTGGGGAGACTGAGGAGTAGCTGGAAGGCGTTCGGGCCAGCCTCTATGATCGGCACACTTTCCTGCGCGGACACGGCTAGAGCGGCCGTCCTCCACCGGCCGACCACCCGACGAGACCTGTACGAGTAACGACTGCACAGCGGGAGCGAACGGTGAGCGGAACGTCCGATGGGCAGGTGCCTGCGGCAGACCTCGTCCGGCCGGCGGTCACAAAGAGTGACAGTCAGCCGCATTCTCACAAGAAGGCGTCCCCACGCGTCGACACTCACACCACATGCGTCGACACGCGTACCACACGTACCGAGCCAGTGACATCACGCGCCGAGGCCGAGCCTCCACGCGCCCCCAACGAAACCCATCGGACCGACGAGCTCGAAGACCGCACGTTCCGGGCCGCCTTCGACGCGGCCCCCGTGGCCATGGCCGTCGTCGACCGCGAGGGCCTGGTCGTCACGGCCAACGACGCGCTGGCCGCGCTGCTCGGCGCGGGCCGGGACGGTCTCGCGGGCCGGATCGCCGCCGATCTGGTGGACCTCGCCTCCGACGCCCGCACCTGGCACGCGTACCGCGAGGTGCTCCGCGGCCGGCAGGCCAGACTGCGCTGCACCCGCCGGCTCAAACACCCCGACGGGCACTCCCTTTGGGCCCAGGTGACGGTCTCTCCGCTGCCCGAGGAGGAGCGGGCCGTGCTGGTGTCGGTCTGCGACATCAGCGCCCGCCGTGAACTCCAGGCGCGCCTGCGGCACTTGCAGATGCACGACCCGGTGACGCGGCTGCCCAACCGCACCCTGTTCTTCGAGCGCCTGTCGGCCGCGCTGGAGGCGGAGGCGTACGAGGAGTCCGGCACCGGCCGGATCGGGCTGTGCTACCTGGACCTTGACGGATTCAAGGCGGTCAACGACACGCTCGGCCACCGCATCGGCGACCGGCTGCTCACGGCCGTCGCCGAGCGGCTGACGCGCTGTGCGGACGAGGCCGGGCACGCGCGAGCGGCCAAGCCGCTGGTCGCCCGGCTCGGCGGCGACGAGTTCGCGCTGCTGGTCGAGGACTCGACGGGTACGGAGCAGCTGGCGGAGCTCGCCAAGTCCGTACTGACGGCTCTTCAGGCGCCCTTCGACATCTCCGGGCAGCGGCTGTCGGTCTCGGCCTCGATCGGGGTCGTGGAGCGGCACGCGGCCGACACCACCGCGACGGCCCTGATGCAGGCCGCCGATACGACGCTGTACTGGGCGAAGGCCGACGGAAAGTCCCGCTGGACGCTCTTCGACCCGGAACGCAACGCCCACCGCATGACGCGTCAGGCCCTCGCCTCCACCCTCCGGCCCGCCATCGAGAAAGGTGAATTCGCCCTGGAATACCAGCCGTTGGTGGGCATGGAGGACGGCGGTGTGCGGGGGGTCGAGGCGCTGGTGCGATGGAACCATCCTCAGTTCGGCACACTGACGCCGAATCGGTTCATCGGACTGGCCGAAGAAGACGGTTCGATCGTGCAGTTGGGGCGCTGGGTGCTGGCCGCCGCCTGTCGGCAGGCGCGCCGCTGGCAGTTGGACCACCCCGATGTGCCGCCGGTCTTCGTCAGCGTGAACGTGGCGGTGCGCCAGGTCTGGGACTCGGATCTGGTGGCGGACGTCGCGGCGATCCTCTCGGAGACCGGACTCGCCCCGCATCTCCTCCAGTTGGAGCTCACCGAGTCGGCCGTGATGGGCTCGGCGGGCCGCCCGCTGCAGGCCCTGCAAGCGCTCAGCGACATGGGCGTACGCATCGCCATCGACGACTTCGGCACCGGGTACTCCAACCTCGCCTACCTCAGCCGCCTCCCGGTCTCCGTGCTGAAGCTCGACGGCTCGTTCGTGCGGGGCTTCCAGTACGAGGAGGCCGGCGACCGCGCGAACCCCGCCGACGAGGTCATCGTCGAGGCTCTCATCGAACTCGCCCACCGGCTGGGCCTGACGGTCACCGCCGAGTGCGTGGAGACCGCCGGGCAGGCCTCCCGGCTGCGGCGTATCGGCTGCGACACCGGCCAGGGGTGGCTTTACTCCCGGCCGGTGGCGGCGGATCGTATCTCCGCACTATTGACTGGGGCGGACTGTCCTCAGACCTGAGCCGTCCGAGTCTGCGGCAACTCGTAAGCGTCGGCGATCAGTTCGTAGGAGCGCAGGCGTACGTCTCCGCTGTGGGCGTGGCTGGTGAGCATCAACTCGTCCGCGCCCGTGCGCTTTTGGAGGTCGTCGAGGCCGGTGCGGACCTCGTCCGCGGTGCCGTGGACGACGTTGGAGTTCCAGTCGTCCATGAACTCCCGCTCCATGGGGCTGAATTCGTACGCCTCCGCCTCCTCGGGGGTGGGGACCAGTCCCGGGCGGCCGGTGCGCAGGCGGATCATGTTCAGGGCGGCGGCCATCACCTGGCGGCGGGCCTCCTTCTCGTCGTCCGCGGCCAGGGCGGAGACGCCGATGAGGGCGTACGGGGCGTCGAGGACTTCGGAGGGTGTGAACGACTCCCGGTAGAGGTCGAGGGCCGGGATCGTGTTCCGCGCCGAGAAATGGTGCGCGAAGGCGAACGGGAGGCCCAGGGTGCCGGCGAGGCGGGCGCTGAAGCCTGAGGAGCCGAGGAGCCAGACGGGTGGCCGGTGCGGGTCCTGTACGCCACCCGGGGATGTGGACTGGATGGGGCCCGGGACCGCGTGGATACGGGCGTAGGGGTGGCCGTCCGGGAAGTCGTCGTCCAGAAAGCGGGTGAGCTCCGCGAGTTGCTGGGGAAAGTCGTCGGCGCCCTCGTTGAGCCGGTCTGTGCGGCGTAGTGCCGCGGCCGTCGCTCCGTCCGTGCCGGGGGCTCGGCCGAGGCCAAGGTCGATGCGGCCCGGGGCCATGGCCTCGAGGGTGCCGAACTGTTCCGCTATGACGAGGGGCGCGTGGTTGGGCAGCATCACTCCGCCCGAGCCGAGGCGTATCCGGTCCGTGTGGGCGGCGAGGTGGGCGAGGATCACGGCGGGGGAGGTCGAGGCGACGCCCGGCATGGAGTGGTGCTCGGCCACCCAGTAGCGGTGGAATCCGCGGGCCTCTGCGAGGCGTACCAGTTCGACGCTGGTGCGCAGGGCGTCGGTGGCGGTGTGGCCGGCGCCCACGGTTGCCAGGTCCAGCACGGAGAGCGGCACCTGTGCGGTGCCTGCCGTGTCGCCTCGTATCTCGTCTGCCGCCACGGGGTGCCTCCTGCTGGGTACGACGTCGGGTCCGCGCGTACGTAACGGGGGGCGGCCTGCGGGTTATTCCGCCCCCGCCGCCCTTACCCGACCCATACCAAGGGGCTCCGCCCCCGGACCGTTCATCGAGTACAAGGCGCGCCGTGCTGGGGTGCCGTTCATCGAGGTGGATGGGGCCTACACCTCGCAGCGCTGCCCGCGCTGCGGCCACACCGAGCGCGGGCAACCGCCGGACCCGGGATCACTTCCGCTGTCGTCGGTGCGGCCTCGCTGGGCCCGACGACCACGTCGCCGGGGTCAACGTGCGCCAACGGCGCACGCTCGGCGTGGGGATTCGTCAACATGCCCGATCCGGACCCGGCATAGCCGCAACCGGTAGATGTGACCCGTGACCGCCCTGCCGTAGGGGGCAGTCGGAAGCAATGAACGCAGCCATACGGGGACTGAGCCAACAGACTTGGTCCTTCAGGGCTGAGTAGTTGACGGGCCTGGTACGTACCCACGCTGCTTGTCGACCACGTTCGGCAGCGGCTCGCCCGCCTCCCACAGCTCGTACAACTCCACGAACTGCGCCCCGAGTTCGTCCCGCCAGCCGATTGTGTCGCCGCTCATGTGCGGCGAGACGATCAGTCCGGGAAGCTCCCACAGGGGGCTCTCGGGAGTGAGGGGCTCGTGCTCGAAGACGTCGAGCGCCGCCCCTGCGATCCAGTGCTTCGACAGGGCGTCCGCGAGCGCGTTCTCGTCCACGAGCTGTCCGCGCCCGACGTTGATGAAGCGCGCGGAGGGCTGCATCAGGCCCAAGCGCCGTGCGTCGAACATTCCGTGCGTCTCGTCGGTGAGGGGTGCCGCGGACACCACCCAGTCGGCGCGCGCCATGAGCCGGTCGAGTTCGTCCGGGCCGTGGACGCCGGTGCGTGGCGTACGTCCCACCAGGGCCGTCTTGATGCCGAGGGCCTTCAGGGTCTGCTCGATCGCCCGCCCGATCGGCCCCGAACCCACCACGCACGCGCGCGTGCCGGCGACCCGCTGCGACTCCCGGTGCCGCCACTGGCGCGCCCGCTGGAGTTCCCACGTACGCGGCAGATCCTTGGCCATCGCGAGGACGAGCGCGGCCACGTACTCGGCGATCGGCTGGTCGAAGACGCCGCGGGCGTTCGTCACCACCGTGTCGGACGCGGCGAGTTCCGGGCACATCAGGTGGTCCACGCCCGCGCTGGCCGTGTGCACCCAGCGGGGCCGCGGGCCCTCGCCGGGCCAGGCGCGGCGCACGGCGTGTGAGGTGAAGTTCCACACAAGCAGGACATCCGCGGCCGGCAGCAGCGAGGCCAGCGTCGCCTCGTCGGCGTATTCGATCCGGGCCCGTCCGGCGAGTCTGCCGAGCCGGGGCGACGGTTCAGCGTCCAGCACCAGCACGGTCATTGTTTCGGCCTCGTGCGCGGGGTCAGTAGCGGTCATCGGGGAGAAACCGTTTCGCAATGAGGGTCCGCTTCTCTTGAGTCGGACGCACTGACGGGAAAACTGCGGGAGCCGTCTGAGATGCGCGGATTGACCACGCTCGCACCGGAACCTACCTTCGTCAACATGGACCCGTAGGCGGTCCGCTTTCCTGTCCCGACGTCCCGGCATGCGCCGGCTTGTGTCCCCCGGCCCTCGGCCGGTTCTCCACCACTAGCTCGACTTGAGTTTGGGGCCTGCTCATGGACGTCTCCTTCCTTGGTGGACCGCACCCGCAGCGGGGTGTGGGCATCGTCGCTCCCTTCGACTTCGCCCTCGACCGGGAGCTGTGGCGCTGGGTGCCGGACGAGGTCTCACTGCATCTGACCCGCACCCCTTTTGTGCCCGTCGAGGTCAGCCTCGACCTCGCGCGGCTGGTCAGTGAGCATGAGACGCTCGGAGAGGCGGTGCGCGCGCTGAACGCGGTGCATCCCGAGGTCGTCGCGTACGCCTGTACATCGGGCAGTTTCGTCGGCGGTATCGCGGGCGAGCGGGCGATGTGCGAGGCGATGACACGGGCCGGGGATGTGCAGTCCCTGACCACGTCCGGTGCGCTGCTGGAAGCCCTCCAGGAGCTGGGTGCCCGCCGTATCGCCCTGGTCACGCCCTACACCATGTCCGTGACCCAGGCTCTGGAGGAGTACCTCGCCGAGGCCGGTATCGAGATCATCGGCACCTCCTCCCTCGGCCTGACCCGGCACATCTGGAAGGTTCCCTACCGCGACGTCGTCGGCATGGCCCGCGAGGCGGTGCGCGGCACCGCGGACGCGCTGTTCATCAGCTGCACCAACCTCCCCACGTACGACGTGATCCCGCAGTTGGAGGCCGAGCTGCGGATTCCCGTCATCTCGGCCAACCAGGTGACGATGTGGGCCGCACTGCGTCACCTGGGTACGCGAGCGGTGGGGCCCTATCAGGCGCTGATCGACCACTCGGCGCGGCAGCGTCCGGTGACGCCGGAAGCACTGCCGGAGTCACTGCCGGGCGCAATGCCGGGATCAGTGCCTGAATCGCAGGGGTCCGCACTGCCAGAAGAACAGGAAGGTTGGGCATGACGGCACTCGGATTCCTCTACCCGGGCTACTCGGCCGAGGACGACTACCCGCGCATCGAGCTGCTCCTGGGCAGCGACATCCGCCTCACCCTCGTCCACACGGACATCGGCGAGGACGCCCACCGCGAGGACGCGCTGCTGGAGATGGGCTCGGCGGCCCGGCTCGCGGCCGGCGTCGAGGAGCTGCGGCTGTCCGGCGCGGAGGCGGTGGTGTGGGCGTGCACGTCCGGCAGCTTCGTGTACGGCTGGGAGGGCGCCCATGAGCAGGTCCGCGCCCTCGCCCGTACGGCCGGCCTGCCCGCCTCCTCCACGTCCTTCGCCTTCGTCCACGCGATCCGTGAGATCGGCGCACGCCGGGTCGCGATCGCGGCGACGTATCCGGAGGACGTGGCCGCGATGTTCTCCGCCTTCCTCAAGGACGCGGGGATCGAGGTGGTCTCCGTCCGTGGCAGCGGCATCATCACGGCGGCGGAGGTCGGAACGTGGGGTGCCGACGAGGTCCTCACCATGGCCCGCTCGGGCGACCACCCGGACGCGGACGCCGTCCTCCTCCCGGACACCGCCCTGCACACGGCCTCCCACCTCCCCGCCCTGGAGAAGACCCTGGCCAAGCCGGTCCTCACCGCGAATCAGGTCACGGTGTGGGAGGCCCTGCGATTGGCTGACCGCCGGGTGAATGCGCCTGAGCTGGGGATGCTGTTCACAAGGGAGCCGATTGTGCAGGTGTGAACCCTAGGAGTGGTGGATGACCGAGCTGACCGCGCTGCAACTCGTCGACGGATACCGCAAGGGCGAATTCAGTCCCGTGGAGGTGGTGCAGGCCGCTCTCCACAGGGCCGAGGAGATCCAGCCCTCCGTGAACGCCTTCGTGCGCCTCACCGCTGACGAGGCGCTCGTACGGGCGCGGGAGTCGGCAGAGCGCTGGCGGCGCGGTGAGCCGGCCGGTCTGGTGGACGGGGTGCCGGTCACGGTGAAGGACATCCTGCTGATGCGCGGCGGGCCGACCCTGAAGGGCTCCAACACCGTGCGCGTGGAGGGGCGTTGGGACGAGGACGCGCCCTCGGTTGCCCGGCTGCGCGAGCACGGCGCCGTCTTCGTGGGCAAGACGACAACGCCGGAGTTCGGGTGGAAGGGGGTCACGGACTCACCGCAGTCCGGGGTGACGCGGAATCCGTACGACGTGTCGCGTACGTCGGGCGGTTCGAGCGGCGGGAGTGCGGCGGCCGTGGCCATGGGCGCGGGTCCGCTGTCCCTCGGTACGGACGGCGGCGGCAGCGTCCGTATCCCCGCCGCGTTCTGCGGGATCTTCGCGCTGAAGCCGACGTACGGGCGGGTGCCGCTGTATCCGGCGAGCGCGTTCGGGACGCTCGCGCATGTCGGACCGATGACGCGGGACGCCGCCGACGCGGCCCTGATGCTGGATGTGATCAGCGGCACGGACGCCCGCGACTGGTCCGCGCTCGCGCCGTCGGCCGGACGGTTCACGGACGCGCTGGACGGCGGCGTACGGGGGCTGCGCGTCGCGTACTCGCCCTCCCTCGGCGGACAGGTGCCCGTACAGCCTGGCGTCGCGGCGGCCGTGCGGCGGAGCGTGGAGGGGCTCGCCTCCCTCGGCGCGTTCGTCGAGGAGTCCGACCCCGACTTCACCGAGCCCGTAGAGGCCTTCCACACCCTGTGGTTCAGCGGAGCCGCACGGGTGACGCAGAATCTCGGGCCGCACCAGCGGAAGCTGCTGGATCCCGGGCTGCGGGAGATCTGCGACCAGGGCGCCCGCTACAGCGCGCTCGACTATCTGGCCGCGGTGGACGTACGGATGGACCTGGGCCGGAGAATGGGCCGCTTCCACGAGTCGTACGACCTGCTGGTCACGCCGACGCTGCCGATCACCGCGTTCGAGGCGGGCGTGGAGGTGCCGAAGGGCTCGGGGTACCGGCGCTGGACGGGCTGGACCCCGTTCACGTACCCCTTCAACATGTCGCAGCAGCCCGCCGCCAGCGTCCCCGTCGGCCTTGACGGGGACGGGCTGCCGGTGGGTCTGCAGATCGTGGCCGCCCGGCATCGGGACGACCTGGTGCTGCGAGCGGCGCATGCGCTGTACGAGGCGGGGGTGGCCCATATGGCTCCCCCGCCGCGCCGCACCGCTTAGGGCTGGGGCGCTTACGCCCTGCGGAAGCTGAGCGTCTCCCCCAGCGCACCCGCGCGCCACAGGTCGTTGCAGGCCTCCGCCATGGTCTCCAGGCCCTCCACGACCTGGCCCCAGACGATGCCGGGCACCCAGCCGACGTCGGCGTTGATCAGCAGGTTGTTGCGTTCGTAGAAGAGGGCCAGGTCGATCACCGGGGTGCCGGCCTGGACGCCGGAGGCCCCGCCGTAGCCGTACGACTGTGTGCCCAGCTGGGTGCCGGAGAAGGAGAAGTAGCACAGGTCGCCGGGGATGGGGGTGACGGTGGGGTTCTCGAGCGGGGGTTCGGCGGGGGCGAAGGCGGGGAGCAGGGTGTAGATCTCGTTGCGGGCGTACTTCGCGTGGTAGACGTCGCTGCCGAGCGGGAGCGCGTTCCACACCGCCTCGCAGGTGATGGGGGCGCGGTCGTCGAGGAGCTTTGCGGTGCAGTGGACTCCGCGCTTGGTCAGGGAGACGTCGATGTAACGGTCGGCCATGGTCACACCCGTACCCCGGTGTGGACCGGAATCCACGGGTAGGTCCTGTGCGGCGTATGCAGCGTGTGGGTCAACGCGCGCCCACGACGGGGGCACCAGCGGGCCATCACACGCAACCAATCCTCATATACCGGGCATTGAGGGATGAGTGGACTCAGTGACCGGGAAGGACTGGCATGACTTCCGTTGGTTCGGGTAGCCGCGCGCCCATGGCTCGACCACACGCAAACCGATCAGGAACCGACAACGGATCCCACAGAGGTCTCAGCCGCCGCTCGCTGCTCACCGGAGCGGTGGCGCTGGGCGCTGCGGGAAGTCTCGGGGTGGCCGGCTGCAGCCGCGTCCCCGACGAAGGGAAGGTGCTGGGAGGCAGCCTGCTGGACACCCTGAAGGGTCAGGGTTCGGTGAAAGTCGGCATCGCCAGCGAGCCGCCGTTCGGTTATGTGGGAGACGACGGACAGGCCACCGGAGAAGCACCCGCGATTGCCAAGGTTATCTTCGAGCGGCTCGGCATCGGCGAGATCAAGCCAGTGCCGGTGGACTTCGGCGCTCTCATTCCCGGACTGAAGGCGCGCCAGTTCGATGTGGTGTCCGCCGGGATGTACATCAATCCCCCTCGCTGCGAGCAGGTGCTTTTCTCCGACCCGGACTACCTGATGCTGGACGCCTTCATCGTCAAGAAGGGCAATCCGCACGGCATCAAGAGGTATGAGGACATCAAGGCGAAGGGTCTCAAGCTCGCCTCGGGCAAGGCCTACGCCCAGATCGACTCCGCCAAGGCCGCGGGCATCGGCAACATTCTGATCCTGCCGGACCAGGTCGCCGGCCTCGACGCGGTGGCCCAGGGGCGGGTGGACGCCTTCGCGGGTACCCGCATCACGGTCAGCGACGCGGTGAAGGGATCCAACCGGGCCGATGCGACCGAACCCTTCCAGCCCGAGATCGACGGAAAGCCCGTCTATGGCGCGGGCGGATTCGCCTTCCGGCTGTCCGAGCAGAACTTCCGTGACGCGTTCAACGAGGAACTGCTCAAGCTCAAGGAGAACAACTACAAGGAGCTTCTCGAGATCGTCAGGCCCTTCGGTTTCGGTATGGCCGAGATGACCGACCTCACCGCGAAGGAGCTGTGCGCCGGATGATGAGCTCGGAGTTCTTCACCACGTGGTTCCTGCCGGGTGTCTGGATCACCATCCAGGTGACGGTGTACGCGGCTGCTCTCGGCGCGGTGATCGCGTTCGGGATCGGTCTTGCACGCGATTCGCAGTTCTGGATCGTACGTTTTCTCGCCGGGGTCTATTTCGAGATCTTCCGTGGGATGTCGGCCCTGGTGCTGATGTTCTGGATGTTCTTCGCCCTGCCCTTCTTCGGCTGGCAGCTGGTGCCCATGTGGGCCGGCGTCAGCGCGCTCGGCCTCACCTACGGCGCCTACGGTTCCGAGATCGTCCGCGGTTCCCTGGCCGCCGTCGCCCCGGCGCAGAAGGAGGCGGGCATCGCGCTCAACTTCACCCGCTGGCAGCGGCTGCGGCTGATCGAGATGCCGCAGGCCTGGCCCGAGATGGTGCCGCCGTTCAACAACCTGCTGATCGAGCTGCTGAAGGGCACCGCCCTGGTCTCCGTGATCACGGTGGCCGACATGACCTTCGCCGGCAATCTGCTCCGGCTGGGCACCAATGAGACGACCCCGATCTACACGCTGCTGCTGGTCCTGTACTTCGTACTCGCCTTCCTCATCACCCGCGGTATGCGACTGGTGGAGCGCAAGGCCAAGGCAGGGATCGGGCAGCAGCCGGAGAAGCGGGGCGGGATCACCGCGAAGCTCAGCGCGCGCGGCGAGACCCTGCAGGCCGGTTCGGGTTCCGCGGGAGGTATGGGATGAACTGGGACTGGCAAGTCGTGGACGATTTCATGCCGCGGTTCTGGGACGGCGTGCTGGTCACGCTGCAGGCCCTGGCCATCGGCACCCTGATCGCCTTCGCCCTCGGTCTGGTGTGGGCGATGGCGCAGCGCTCCACGCTGATGTGGGTGCGCTGGCCGGTCACCGCGGTCACGGAGTTCATCCGCAACACTCCGCTGCTGGTGCAGCTGTTCTTCCTGTTCTATGTGGTGCCCAACTTCGGCCCCTCGATGTCGCCGCTCACCACCGGCATCATCGGCCTCGGGCTGCACTACTCCACGTACACCGCTGAGGTCTACCGCGCCGGCATCGACGGCGTACCCGTCGGCCAGTGGGAGGCGGCCACGGCGCTGAGCCTGTCCAAGGGCCGTACGTGGCGCGCGGTGATCCTGCCGCAGGCAATCCGCCGCGTCGTCCCGCCGCTGGGCAACTACGTCGTCGCCATGCTCAAGGACTCCCCGATGATCGCCACCATCGGCGCCTTCGACATGCTCGGCGAGGCCCAGGCCTTCAGTAACGAGACCTTCACCACGGAGGCTCTCACCGTCGTGGGTGTGGCGTTCATCGTCATCGCCTACCCCGCTTCCCTCTTGATCCGAGCCCTGGAGCGTCGTCTTGTCCGCTGACACCCCTTTGCAGAAAGAGCCCGAGAGCAGCGAGAACCCGCCGGTGGACGGCAGCGAGCTGATCCGCTTCGACAAGGTCACCAAGCGCTTCGGCAGCAACGTCGTGCTCGACAACCTTGACTTCTCGGTGGACTCCGGCAAACACGTCACGCTGATCGGCCCGTCCGGCTCCGGCAAGACGACGATCCTGCGCCTGCTGATGACCCTGCTCAAGGCCGACGAAGGCACGATCAAGGTCAACGGCGACTACCTCACCCACGAGGAGAAGAACGGCAAGCTCGTCCCGGCGGGCGAGAAGCACATCCGCGAGGTCCGCAAGAACATCGGGATGGTCTTCCAGCAGTTCAACCTCTTCCCGAACATGAAGGTGCTGCGCAATCTCACCGAGGCGCCGGTCACCGTGCTCGGCATGTCCAAGGAGGCGGCCGAGGAACGGGCCCGCGATCTCCTCGAACTGGTCGGCCTTACCGAGCACATCGACAAGTACCCGACCCAGCTCTCCGGCGGCCAGCAGCAGCGCGTCGCGATCGCGCGGGCTCTGGCGATGCGGCCGAAGGTGCTGCTCCTGGACGAGGTCACCTCGGCCCTCGACCCCGAGCTGGTCGCGGGCGTCCTCGACGTGTTGCGGGACATCGCCCGCACCACGGACATCACGATGCTCTGCGTGACGCATGAGATGAACTTCGCCCGGGACATCTCGGACGCGGTCCTGATGTTCGACTCCGGCCGCGTCCTGGAATCCGGCCCACCGGAGAAGATCTTCGGCGACCCGGAGCACGAGCGGACGCGGGAGTTCCTGAGCGCGGTGCTGTAGCGCGGTCGCGTACTGCAGTCGCGTAACGCAGTCCCGTAATGACGAGACGTGAAAACGGTGATGTCCGAGGTCGAGTCCCCGTGGCTTGACTGTGGCATATGCCAGAGTGGTGCGTTCCTGCTGAGGGCGCCGGAACGCGCCACTCTTCTCGTCAACAGCCGCTCCCCATCAGCCGTTTGGCGGCTATCGTGGAAGCAGCTCTCCACCCGAGAACGGCCAAGCAGCGCAGGGGGAAACCGTGGCGCTCAAGCACGAGCCGGCCGCGCCGTACCACTCGGCCCAGGACGCTCTGCGCGTACTGGAGACCGTGGCACGGCAGACCGGCGGTATTACAGACGCCGAGCTCGCCCACGCGACCGGCCTCGGCACGGAGCGACTGACCACGCTCCTGCGGATGCTGCGCCGCGAGGGATACGTCGAGCAGATCACCGACGGTGCGTACGTCACCGGTGCCGCCCTGAGCAGGCTGACCTCGGCGCACGGCCGCGACCAGGCGCTGCGCGAGCAGGTCCAGCGCAACCTCGACCGGCTGCGCGACTCGGTGGGCGCCGCCGTCTACATCAGCCGTTACGTCGACGGCGAGGTCCGCGTCACCCAGTGCGCCGACAGCCCGAGCACACCCGCGGTGAACGAGTGGGTGGACTTCCGGCGCTCCGCCCACGCCAGCGCGATCGGCAAGAGCCTGCTCGGCCAGCTCGATGTGAACGGCCGCCGTGACCACCTGGCCCGCCACAAGATGGCCCGCCTCACCTCGCGCACCATCACCAGCGAGCGGGTCCTGCTGTCCCGGCTCGACGCCCAGGCGCCCAGCGTGCCGGTCCTCGACCTCCAGGAGTACGCGGTCGGCACGGTGTGCGCGGCGGTCCCCATCACGGCCGGCTCCGCCGTGGGCTGCCTGCCCCTCTCCCTCCCGGTCGCGCACGCGCACCGGCTGCGGGCGGCGGCGGACACGCTGAACCGGGGCGCGGCACCCGTACTGCTGTCCCTCGCGATCTGATCGGATCCGAGCCATCGGCCCGGCTCAGACGGTGGTCACGAGCACCCCGCGGACCAGGTACTATTTTTCTGTCGCCGACCGCCGCAAGCGGGAGGCGGGAGTCATGCGCCGCTAGCTCAGTTGGTTAGAGCAGCTGACTCTTAATCAGCGGGTCCGGGGTTCGAGTCCCTGGCGGCGCACACTGCGAAGGCCCTCCACGTGAGTGGGGGGCCTTCGGTCATGTCCGCTCACGGCATGCCCGCGAACGGGTCGTCCGACGCGAAGGCCTCGGTGAACGAGACCATGAAACTGATGCTGAACACCACGATCACCGCGACGAACGCCAGGATGCCTAACGTCGACGCCGCGTTCTTGGCGTGGCTCGGCGCGTGGGCCGTGGCCTTCACCGTCTCGCCGTCGGCGTAGTGCACCACGACGATGTCGCCCTCGATCGTCGTCCCGGGCCCGCCCTGCTCCTCGAAGCGGACGACACGTCCGTCGCGCGCCGTGAACTCGTAGACATGGTGCAGCGTCGTACGCATCGAACTGTCGTCGCTGCCGGCGCGGGTGCTCGTGTACGTCCGCAGACAGCGCGCCTCCGCCGTCAGCCCGCTGTTCCAGGCCCGCCTGAGTTCCAGTGAGCGGCGGATCACCCGGTACGCCATGAAGAGAGCCACGGACGAGATCAGCCCCGGCACCACGTAAAACATGAAGTCCATCGCACGCCCCCGATGTCCGTACAGCTCCACGCACGCCGCCATGGTCATGACGACGTGCGTGTGAACCTACCCGTGGGGGGTGCGCAAGAGCCTCAAGGGACGCTCAGAACGTGACGTCCGAGCAGGCGTAGAACGCGTTGCCCGTGTCGGCGATCGTCCACACCGCGAGGATCACGTGGTGCCCGCTCTTGCCGGACGGCAGGGTGCCGCTGTGGGAGAGCGTCGCGGGCGGCTGACCGCTGTAGGGGACGGTCAGGAACGGAGTGGTGTCCAGGGCGGCCCGGGTCAGCGGGGCGTTCTCGTTCCACCCGTTCCTGGTGACGTAGTACCGGAAGTCGGTCGTCGAGTGCCGCGCGGTGAACTGCCAGCGGAAGGTGTGGCTCTGCCCGCCGGTGACCTTGGTCGTCGGCCAGGCGCCGCCGGACGGGGTCCTCGGCTGGTCGAGCGCGCTGAAGTTGCCATGGCCCGCGGAACAGATCCGACCGTCCGCAGGTCCGGCCGACGGGAAGCCCTTGGGGCCCTCGACGCTCTGGGGCTCCCACTGGATGGCACCGCAGTTGGTCACGGTGCCGTTCGCGCAGAGTTTCTGCCGGCTGATGGGGAGGTCGGTGTAGCCGTGACCGCTGGCGCCACCGGTGGAGAGCACGAACGCTCCCGTGGTGGCGAGGCCGACCACGACCACGGACCACTTGGTCCTCTTCTTGATCTTCTTGCCGATGCTTTTGCGCATGCTGCCGCTCCTGGAGAACGTGGGGGATTTCCGTGAGCTGTGCGTGCGCATCGCGATGCGTGGAGCGATGGTTCAGGTCTAGACCAAGTTCAGATTATTGCGACCCCTTGAACATGTCCATACCAATCGCGGAAACGTCCATACCAATCGTCGAAACGATCCGAGGACACCGGTCCCGCGACTTCTCCACCACCTCCCCGTTCGGGTCATCGTTCGTCGCGACCCAGTTCCGCGCCTGCCCCTCACTCCGCCCGCCGGCCAACTGCCGCTCCACCAGCCGGGTCTGGCGTACGTCGCCGGGCGCCTCCACATACCAGCACTCCCCCATGAGCCCGTACGCATCACGCCAGCCCGGCAGATCGCAGGCCAGGTAGTTCCCCTCGGTGACGATCAGCCGGGCGGCGGGCGGCACCAGGTGGCGTGCGGCGATGGGCTCGTCGATGGTGCGGTCGTAGTCCGGTACGTAGATGTCGGCGCCGGTGTCCTCCAGTACCCGGCGCAGCAGCGCGACGTAGCCCCACACGTCGAAGCTGGGTTCCGAGCCCTTGCGGGAGGTCAGGCCGAGCCGTTCCAACTGGCGGTTGGAGAGGTGGAATCCGTCGAGGGGAAGGTAGGCGGCCCGCTCGCCGAGGTGCGCGACCAGGGCGCGGGCAAGGGTGGACTTCCCGGCGCCGGGCGGGCCCGCGAGGCCAAGTACGGCGCGCGGCAGTCGGGCGGTCAGGTGCCAGGCGTCGGCGGCGAGGCCGGCGAGTGCGGGGCGGTCATCGATCTCCATGCCCTGTATGGAACGCCAGCGCCGGGCCCTCCGCCAGAGGCTCTGGCGTGAGCAAAGGGGACTTGCCGAAGTCCGGTGCACTACAGCGCCCCGTCAGGAGCGCGGGGCTGTGACATATGCGGCTCTGCCGCGATGGGGGTCCCCCCGCTCGAGCGAAGCCGAGAGTGAGGGAGAAGCCGAGAGTGGGGGAGCGACCAGCCACGACGAACCCGCAGCTTCACACGAATCCGCTTCGAACCGCCCCTCCAGCGGACCGCTCAGTCCCCATCCTGGGCATCCAGGGCCGCCAACCGGCGGCGCTGTATCGCTGCGGCAACCTCAGGCGCGTACTCGGTCCTGACCGGCTGCACGGAGAACACCTGAAGGCCGGCCACCGCCGCGTCCGCCGCCACGGAGCGGGTCAGCTTCTCGCGGACCCCCTCCGTGTCGGCCGGAAGCCGGGCAAGCGCCGCCTCCACACACTCGCGCAGATACCGCTCGTAGTCCTCGACGCCGAGCACGGCGCGAGCGGTGTCCCTGACCCGCCAGATCACCAACACGACGACGCGCAGGGCGAGCCCATGCGCGTCAACCACGGGCATCGGCTCGCTGCGCCAGTGCCGCAGGCGTACGTCGATCCGGTGCCGCAGCAGCAGCGGGTTCACCCACATCAGCCCGGTACGCCGGACGGTGCCGCGGTAGCGCCCGAAGAGCCCGAGCACCCAGGCGCGCCCGGTCCGCCCCCGGGCCAGCCCGCCGAACCCGAAGAGCCCGACCGCCCCGGACGCGGCGAGCGCCGCCCACTGGGGAGCGCCGAGCCCGGCACCCGCGTACGCGGGCAGCCCCGTCAACTCCCCGGCGAGAGGCGGCAGGACACCGGCCCACCAGGCCGCCATCACGCACCCGGCGACCCCGCCGCCCCCGGCCAGCACGCCCACCGCGCTCGGCAGCACCCGCGCCGGCCGCTCCACCAGCTCGGGATCGACGACCGGCGACGGCACCGGCTCGCGTCGCGGCACCCGCGGCTGCTCCCCCGTCCCCCGCCGCGGACCGAACTGCCCGGCCGGCCCGGCCTGACCGGCCTCGGCGGGCCGGAACAGCAGGTGTACGGGGATCTCGGTGGTCGCCTCGTTGTGGATCAGTCGCGGCACCCGGGGCCCTTCGGGCCCCTGCTCCGACTCCGAAGTCGTCGTACTCATCGGGCGCCCCCTTCAGATGGAGATGTCCGCGCCTGCGTACATTCGTCAGTTTCTCAACCGTCGCCGGGTGCCGCATGCTGACGGTCCGAACGATGGACGGGCCCGGGGGGACCCAAGGAGCCGGGGCCCCTCCCAGGCCCACCCGCTACTCTCTCGCCATGGCGCGTGACCTGCAGGAGCGGATCAAGAAGCTCATCATCGACCGTCGGCTGCCCTCGGGGGCCTCGCTGCCGACCGAGCCCGAGCTGATGGAGCTTCTCGGCGCCAGCCGGAACTCCGTGCGCGAGGCGCTGAAGGCCCTCCAGGCGATGGGCATCGTCGAGATCCGGCACGGCTTCGGGACGTACGTGGGCCCGATGTCGATGGCACCGATGATCGAAGGACTCGCCTTCCGCACGGTCGCCGGGCACTACCGCGGGGAAGACTCCCTGGTCCAGCTGCTGGAACTGCGCGAGGCCCTGGAGACCGGGCTCATCTCGCGGCTCGCGGGCCGAATCCCGGAGGCGGACCTCGTTGAACTGGACGCCCTAGTCGACCGTATGGAGAGTCAGGCCGCCGAAGGGGCAGGCCTCGCGGAGACCGACCGGGCCTTTCACGCCACGCTGTACCGGGGCCTCGGCAACCTTCTGCTGGGCGAGGTCCTTGAGGCGTTCTGGGACGCCTTCCACCGCGTACGCACGGATCTCGTCGAACCGCCGCAGGATCCGAAGGTCACGTGCCGGCAGCATCGGGAGATCCTCGACGCGGTCCGCACGGGTGATGCGCGACGGGCGGAGGATGCAATAAGAGAACACTTTGGTCACATTCGAACACGGCTGACCGTTACCGCACCGCATGAGACCATCAGTCCTCCTAATTAGCGCGAATGACCGGTAAACACCGCGTTTCGCGTCTTGCGATCATGATGATCGTCGTAGAACCCTGAAGCCTGGGCTACAAGAGGCTGCGGTGACCTGGCAGTTGGGGGCCGGGGAAGCGGTTGCACAGGAAGCGGGGAGGAGGGGCCCCGTTCAGAGCCCGATGTCGAGGGGGGCATCATGCAACCGGAGGCACGCCGTTCCATGTCTATAGGGTGTGGATGGTGTGGTGACGGGGGCCTGTTATTGATACGCCTGTGAACGTCGAGGGGGACCTCGCAGGCGAACGGAACAAGGAGCACGCGATGCACTGCGTGTGGGGGGATGACTCATGACGTCGACGCCTACTGGCGGCCGGCAGAACTCTGACCCGTCTCAGACGACCCAGCTCAGGGTGCCGTCACAGACGACGACGGGCAGTTTCCGCAGAATCAAGAAGACGCTGCCGAGATACGACTACGAGCACTACAGCAGGCTCGCGGGTCCTCTCACCCAGCCCGATCCGCACAAACCGTACAAGGTCAAGTACCGCTCGCTGATCTCGCAGGAGCCGCACCGCATCCGGGTCGCCCTGATGCTGATAGCCGCGCCGGTGCTGTCGCTGGTGCTGCTCGCCTGGCTGCTGCAGCCCACCCACTGGACCGAACGCGACTACCCGGCCTACGACTTCCTGCCCGCGCTCGACGTCGTCATGCTCGTCTCGATCGGTCTGATCGAGTTCTTCCGCTGTATGAACGTGCTGTCCAACGCGCACGCCACACTGGTCGCCCGCGACCCGATCCCGGTGGTGCCCGAGACCGGCACCAGAGTGGCCTTCCTCACCTCCTTCGTGCCCGGCAAGGAGCCGCTGGAGATGGTGACGAAGACGCTTGAGGCCGCGGTGAAGATCCGCCACCGAGGCCTCATGCACGTCTGGTTGCTGGACGAGGGCGACGACCCCGAGGTCAAGGAAGTCTGCGCGCGCCTCGGTGTGCACCACTTCTCCCGCAAGGGCGTCGCGAAGTGGAACCAGAAGAAGGGCCCGCACCGCGCCAAGACCAAGCACGGCAACTACAACGCCTGGCTGGACGCGCACGGCGACGACTACGACTTCTTCGCCTCGGTCGACACCGACCACGTGCCGCTGCCCAACTACCTGGAGCGGATGCTCGGTTTCTTCCGCGACCCGGACGTCGGCTTCGTCATCGGCCCGCAGGTGTACGGCAACTACGACAACCCCATCACCAAGTCCGCCGAGTCGCAGCAGTTCCTGTTCCACGCGCTGATCCAGCGCGCGGGCAACAGGTACGGCTCCCCCATGTTCGTCGGCACGTCAAATGCCGTACGGATCAAGGCACTCAAGCAGATCGGCGGTCTGTACGACTCGATCACCGAGGACATGGCGACGGGCTTCGAGATCCACCGTCACAAGAACCCGGCGACGGGCAAGAAGTGGCGCTCGGTCTACACCCCCGACGTGCTCGCGGTCGGTGAGGGCCCCAACGCCTGGACGGACTTCTTCACCCAGCAGATGCGCTGGTCGCGAGGCACGTACGAGACGATCCTCAAGCAGTACTGGAAGGGCTGGTACTCGCTGCCGCCGAGCAAGCTCTTCAACTACACGATGATGATCATCTTCTACCCGATGTCGGCCCTCAACTGGATCCTGGCAGCGCTGAGTTGTGCGCTGTTCCTGGGCCTGGGCGCCTCGGGTGTGAACATCGACCCGGCGATCTGGCTGATGCTGTACGGCAACGCCTCGGCGCTGCAGATCGGCCTGTACGTCTGGAACCGGCGCCACAACATCTCTCCGCACGAGCCGGAGGGCTCCGGCGGTGTGGCAGGCATGATCATGTCCGCGCTGTCGGCGCCGCTCTACGCGAAGGCGCTGATCGACTCCATGCTGCGCCGCAAGAGCAAGTTCGTGGTGACCCCCAAGGGTGACTCGGCGAGCCCGGACACCTGGTTCGGGACCTTCCGTTACCACTGGTACTTCATCCTGATCTTCGGCGGTTCGATCGGTGCCGGCTTCTACTACGGCAACGCGCACCCGGCAATGATCATCTGGGCGTCGTTCGCGCTTCTGATCACCGCCTCGCCGATGTTCGCCTGGCGTTATCAGATGCGCCAGGACGCGAAGAAGCCGCCGGCCGCGCCGCCGGAGCCGCAGGGCGCGGTGACGACACCACAGCCTCTGCCCACCCATCAGTACGCCCCGCACGCACAGCACAAACCGAGCTGGGCGGCGGACGGGGGCAGTGACCAGACAGTGCAAATCGCTCTTGGGGGACGCAAGAAATGAAAGACCGCTCCAGCCGCCACCGCCGCGTCCGGCGCATAGCGATAGGCGCGGCGGTGGTGGTGGCGCTGGCGGGGATGAACGGGCCGGCGCTCTACCGCTTCGGTTCGGCCAAATACCACGACTACAAGATCAATCAGCCCGAGTACAAGGCCGCGAACGGCAAGTGGGAGATCGTCGAGTTCCCGGAGGAGTACCGGCAGAACACCATCCACGCGGCTCTCCTGCGCACCGGCAAGATCCTGATGGTCGCGGGCTCGGGAAACAACCAGGACAACTTCGACGCGAAGAAGTTCGATACCCGCATCTGGGACCCGGTCAAGGGCACGATCAAGAAGATCCCGACTCCGAAGGACCTCTTCTGCACGGGCCACACCCAGCTCGCCAACGGCAATCTGCTGATCGCGGGCGGTACCAAGCGGTACGAGAAACTCAAGGGTGACGTCACCAAGGCCGGCGGCCTGATGATCGTCCACAACGAGAACCCGGACAAGCCGATCACCATCCCCGCGGGCACCAAGTTCAAGGGCAAGGAGAACGGCAAGACCTTCGTGTCGAAGGACCCGGTCGTCGTCGAGCGCGCGAAGAAGACGTTCGACAAGGAGACCGGCGAGTTCACGGGCAACGAGCCGGGCCTCGGCCGTATCTACGTCGAGGCGCAGAAGCGTGGCGCCAAGTACGAGACCGGCACGGAGGACAACTACACGATCCTGGGCCTGAAGGGCACCGACGCGCGTAACACGTACGGCATCGCGCAGAAGCTGGCCCTCGACAAGAAGGACTTCCAGGGCATCAGGGACGCCTTCGAGTTCGACCCGGTGGCCGAGAAGTACATCAAGGTCGACCCGATGAAGGAGGCCCGCTGGTACCCGACGCTCACCACGCTGTCGGACGGCAAGATCCTCAGCCTCTCCGGCCTGGACGAGATCGGCCAGCTGGTGCCGGGCAAGAACGAGGTCTACGACCCGAAGACCAAGGAGTGGACATACACCGCGAAGGAGCGGCAGTTCCCGACGTACCCGGCGATCTCCCTGATGAAGAACGGCAAGCTGTTCTACTCGGGCGCGAACGCCGGCTACGGACCGGACGACGTCGGCCGTGATCCGGGCATCTGGGACCTGAAGTCGAACAAGTTCGACAAGATCCCCGGTATGTCCGACCCCAAGCTCCTGGAGACCGCGGGCACGGTGCTGCTGCCGCCCGCGCAGGACGAGAAGTACATGGTGATCGGCGGCGGCGGAGTCGGCGAGTCCAAGCAGTCCAGCAAGAAGACCCGCATCGTCGACCTGCTGGCGGACGACCCGAAGTTCGTGGACGGGCCCGAGTTGGAGAAGGGCACCCGCTACCCGCAGTACTCGATCCTGCCCGACGACAGCGTGCTGGTGTCCGGCGGCTCCGAGGACTACCGCGGCCGCGGCGACTCCAACATCTTCCAGGCGCGGCTCTACGACGCGAAGACCAACAAGATGAAACGCGTCGCCGACCCGCTCGTGGGCCGCAACTACCACTCGGGCTCGATCCTGCTGCCCGACGGCCGCGTGATGTTCTTCGGCTCGGACTCGCTCTACGCCGACAAGGCCAACACCAAACCCGGCAAGTTCGAGCAACGCATCGAGATCTACACGCCGCCGTACCTCTACGGCGACGCGCAGCCCACGCTCTCCGGCGGCCCGAAGACCATCGAGCGCGGCGAGTCTGCGACGTTCAAGTCCGAGCACGCCTCGTCCATCAAGACGGCCCGCCTGATCCGGCCGAGCGCCACGACGCACGTCACCGACATCGACCAGCGGTCCATCGCCCTGGACATGGAGAAAACGGACGACGGCATCGAGGTCACCGTCCCGAAGAACCGCAACCTCGTCCAGTCGGGCTGGTACATGCTGTTCGTGACGGACGATCAGGGCACGCCGAGCAAGGCTCAATGGGTCAAGGTTCCCTGATGCGTTGAGAGTTGGACGTATCGAGAATTACGTGACTGGGGGCGCCCTCCACCAAGGAGGGCGCCCCCAGTCACGTACTGCCTGCTGCTACTGCTGGCTGGCCTTCGCCAGGTCCAGCGCGTACTTCGGCCACCACTCGCCCGCCTTCGGGCCTCCCCTGCAGGTGCCGTCGGACTCGCCGGGGCGCTTGACCCACAGGTAGGCGTCGACGAGGTCGTCGCCGGTCTTCGTCGTGGGCTCTTCGCCGAGCGCGCGGCCCGGCGGGTTGCACCAGGGGTCCTTGCCTTCGGTGTACGGGCCGTTGCCGTTGCGGCTGGTGTCGATCACGAAGGGCTTGTTGCCGATCTTCGCCGACAGTTCCTTGCCGTACTGCGTGCTGTCCTCGGTGGTGTAGAAGTTCGACACGTTCACCGAGAAGCCGTCGGCCTGGTCGATGCCCGCCCGCTTGAGCGGATCGTAGAGATCGCTCGGGTTGCTGCCCGCGTTGCCCGCGTCCAGGTAGACCTTCGTGTTCTCCAGGGACGAGAGCTTCTCGACGGCGCCCTTGAGCAGGTCGAGACGCTCCTGGTGGAACTCCTCGGCCGTGCAGCCGTCCACCACGTGCAGCAGCGCGTCCGGCTCCAGGATCACCGTGGCGTTCCGGTCGCCGATGCCGTCGGCGACCTGGTCGATGAACTCCCGGTAGGCATTGCCGTCCGCGGCGCCGCCCTGCGAGAACTGGCCGCAGTCGCGGTGCGGAATGTTGTATACGACGAGCAGCGCGTCCCGGTCGGCCTTCTCGGCCGCCTCGGTGAAGCCACGCGCCTCGTCCTCCGCGCTCTCCGGAGTGATCCACTCGCCTGTGGGGTGCGCGGCGATCTTCTTGATCAGATCGGCTTCTTCCTTCTTCCCCTCCTCCGTGAACGCGCTCACCTGTTCGGCCGCGTTCCCGTCGGGGTTGACCCAGAACGGGTCGTCGCCCTTGGGCTGCTGGCTGACCTCGCCCCCCGGCTCGTTCGCCCCGTTGCCATCGTCCCCGGAGGAGAAACACCCCGCGAGCAGCAGCACCGCTCCGGCCACCGCCACGGACGCTCTGGCTCCGGCCCCCCTGCGCTCGTACATCCAGCTCCCCCCATGGCGCACTGTTCGAAGTACCAATCCTGACATACGTGCCTGTGCGGCACTGAGGGCGGCCGACCCTTGTCGGACACCTGTTACAGCGGCTCCGACCGGCTTCCGCCGGCCCGCAAAGGCGCCGTAACTTCCCTAGGCCTAAACGCTCATCCGTTCTAGAGTCGTTCCGGACTTCGACATCGACAACATCGACGTTCCATCGACGCTCCATCGACGCTCCGAGGCCTCCCGCGCCGACGCCGGGTTACTCCCGCAGCCCGTGCGCGCGTGGTCGAGGACCAGTCCGGCCGGCGGCTCAGGGGGAGCGGCCGTCGGCCGGGCTAGGTGTGTTCTCCGGGGAGGTACTTGGTCAGATACGCCGACACCACCACGTTCGCCGTGTACGTACGGCTGTCCGGGTCGAAGCTGCCGCCGCAGGTGATCAGCCGCAGCTCGGCGCGCCCCGACTGCCGTACACCGTACGCCTGTTGGGCATCGAAGCGGTCACGCGCGAGGACCTGTACGTCGTCCACGGTGAACTCGGCGACCGTGCCGTCGTCGCGGATCACCCGGGCCTTGTCGCCCGGCCGCAGTTCGCTGAGGCGGCGGAAGACCGCGGGCCTGGACTCGGTGTCGACATGCCCCGCGAGCAGCGCGGCCCCTTCGGCGCCGGGGCGCGCACCGGCCGCGTACCACCCCACGGCCCCCGCCCGGGCATACGGCGGCGCTGCGATCGCCCCGCGCGCATCGAGCCCGCGGACCATCACGGGCGCCCGCACCCCGAGCGAGGGGACGACGAGCCGCTCCGGCCGTGCACTGCCTTCCAACGGCTCGATGGCGGGCGGCAGTTGGACACGGAGCGGCCGTCCCACCGCCGCCACGTCACCCGTGGTCGGCGCGGACGTCCCAAGGCGTACGTCGGTCACTTCGCGGCCCCACAGCCACAGCCCGAGCAGCAGCACCACCCAGACGACGCCCATCGTCAGGCGGCCGGCTCCGGAGGTACGTTCCCGGTCGGACATGGCGGGCCCTCACCTGCCGCGTCCCCGGCGCGCACTGCGCACCGCCACGGCCACCGCGGCGGCGCCCGCCAGGACCAGACCGATCACGGTGTGCAGGGTGCCGGGCCCCTCGGCCCGCTCCTGGACGGCGGACAGCTGCGCGGTCCCACCGCCACCGGCGCTCACGGGGGCGGTGGGGGACTGATGCGCAGAGGGCTTCTTCACGACGGTGAGAGTGCCCGTGGCCTTGTCGGCCTTGGCAGCTTTGTCGCCGAGGCCGCCGCAGGTGACCTTGATGGCATACGTACCCGGGGTGAGCGTCGAGCGGATCCGTGTCTCGCCGACGAGTTCGCCGGTTCGCCCGGCCAGCAGGGCGTCCGCGACGAACGCCCGGGATGCGGCAGCGGTGCCCGACGTCCCCGTCGTGCAGCCCCGCGCCCGTACCTGGATGTCGCTGCCCGGGGTCGGGTTCGACGGTGTGACGGAGACACCCGCGTCCATGGCGAGGGCGGAGGCGGGGATGGGGGCGGACACAGGGGTGAGCGCGGCGGTGACCACGGCACCGGCACAGAGAGTCAGTCGCAGTGAGCCCATCGTGAACCTCCAGATACAGGGAGACTCCTCTCCCGGGCGCGTGAACGCACGTGGGGAGGGGCCTCGGCTGGTCCGTTCGGGTACCGACAATTCGGGTGCCGCCAAGAGGAGCCGTCCGGCTCACACCCGGTCGACGAGATCCGCGATCGAGTCGACGACCTTGGACGGCCGGTACGGGTACCGCTCGACGTCCTCGGGCGAGGTCAGCCCGGTCAGCACCAGGAACGTCATCATCCCCGCCTCGAGCCCGGCGAGTACGTCCGTGTCCATCCGGTCGCCGATCATCGCGCTGGTCTCGGAGTGCGCGCCGATGGCATTGAGCCCCGTACGCATCATCAACGGGTTCGGCTTGCCCGCGAAGTACGGCTTCTTTCCGGTCGCCTTGGTGATCAGCGCCGCCACGGCGCCGGTGGCGGGCAGCGGGCCCTCGGCGGACGGCCCGGTCTCGTCGGGGTTGGTGCAGATGAAACGGGCCCCGCCGTTGATCAGCCGGACCGCCTTGGTCATGGCCTCGAAGGAATACGTACGGGTCTCGCCGAGGACCACGTAGTCGGGCTCGTGGTCGGTGAGGACGTACCCGATGTCGTGCAGCGCCGTGGTCATGCCCGCCTCACCTATGACGTACGCGGTGCCGCCCGGCCGCTGGTCGTCCAGGAACTGGGCGGTGGCCAGGGCGGAGGTCCAGATGTTCTCGACGGGTACGTCCAAGCCCATGCGCTGGAGGCGGGCGTGCAGGTCGCGGGCGGTGTAGATGGAGTTGTTGGTGAGCACCAGGAAGGGCCGCCCGGACTCCCGGAGCTTCTTGATGAAGGCGTCGGCGCCGGGGATGGGCACGCCCTCGTGGATGAGTACACCGTCCATGTCGGTGAGCCACGACTCGATGGGCTTGCGCTCTGCCATGTGCCGTCTCCTGACGTACGCGTGTACCAGCGTCTCAGGGTAGCCAGCGGCCGGATCATGGCGGAGGTGCGTCCGCCCTGTGGGCTCTTCGGGGCTCAGCGTCGGCGTCGGGCCATGAGCATGGCCGCGACTCCGGTACCGATGAGCAGCAGCCCTCCGGCTGCCGTTCCGAGCAGCCCGCGCCGCGAGGCGGGGCCGGTCGCGGCCAGCTCGTCGGGGAACGGCAGCCCCTTCTCGGGTACGGGTTCGGGGGTGGCCCCGTCTGGAGACTCTTGAGGATCTTGAAGGTCTTGAAGGTCTTGAGGATCCTGGGGCAACTGGCTTGGATCTTCGGGCACTTGAGGCGTGCCCTCCTCGACGATGCGAAACCGGTAGTCGTTCGACTGCCCCACCCAGTCCCCGTCGTCGCCATCGTCATGCCGCTGCACAACGGCCGCGTTGGCGACGACATCGTTGGGCACGGCGTCCTCGGCGACAGCAAGCCGAACCCTGACGGACAGCGTCTTCCCCGCCCCCACGCTGAACCCCGGAAACCCCCCGTCCCCGTCGTCGAACACTCCGATGTTCTCGTCCTCCCCACTCCGCTCGAAGCGGACGGGAGACGGCCGCGCCCCGGCGCCCTCCGCCTCGTAGAACCCGAGCCGCACCTGCCCGCCCTCCAGCACCCGCTTCTGATCCACGAGCACGATGACGGGGTGGATGCTCCGGCAGGTCTCGCCGGTGGTGTTGGTGAGATCGAGATACCAGCTCTGATATCCCCCTCCGGCCTCATACACGGAGGGCCCACCGTGGATTCGGGTACGAACAGGAAACGCCTGACTTCCGGACCCGGCTGAGCAGTTGGGCGCAGGGGCGAGGGCTTGCGCGGGCGAGGGGGCGAGGGCGGCGGCTAGGGAGAGAGCGAGGAAGGAAACGGACAAAGAGGTACACAGTCGCATGGACATGGGAGCCTGCCAGGGGCCGCGTGGTCAGGCAGTCGGGAGGCTTCCGGTGGGCTCCGTTCGGGGGGCGGGTTCAGCAGGTCGGCGCAGCAGGGGGCCATCCGCCGGGCACGGCTCTGCGCCGGCTCAGCGAGGGCGCCCCTTCAGGGGCGCGGGGAACTGCGCGACAAGCCACGACGAACCCGCAGCTTCAAACCGGCCTTCCAGCGGAGCGCTCACGCTTCAAACCGGCCCCCAGCGGAGCGCTCACCCTTCAGCCCTTCCAAACAACGGCGCCAACAACAACTGAGCCGCCCCCTCAGCCACCCCCCACTCCCCGCCGGAGGCAATCCGCACCGGCACAGGACTACTGGCCCCCTCCCGCTGAGCCCGGGCATCGAGCACCGCCCCAACCCCCCACACAAACCGCTCAGGCTCAGCAGCAACAATCCGCCCACCCAGCAGCACAAGATCGATATCGAGGAGCCCCACCAGATTCGCAGCGCCGGCGCCAAGCACCCGAGCCGCCTCGTCCACATCCCCTCGGGCCACAGCCCCCAGGCACAGCACCTCGATGCACCCACGATCCCCACACGAACACACCGGCCCGTCCAGCTGGATCACCTGATGCCCGAACTCCCCCGCCCCGGTATGCGCCCCCCGATGCACGGCCCCACCCAGCACCAGCCCGGCCCCCAGCCCCGTACCAAGATGCAGATACGCGAAGGACCCGACCTCGCCCTCCACCGCGAGCCCGAGCGCAGCGGCGTTGGTGTCCTTGTCCAGTACGACCGGCATGCCCAGCCGCCGGGCCAGCGCATCCCGCAACGGAAACCCGTCCCACTCGGGAAACCCGGTCACCCGGTGCAGCACACCGTGCGTGTGGTCAAGCGGGCCAGGCATGGCAACCCCGACCCCCAGAACCGCCCCGAGCTCCCCGTCCAACCCTCTGACCAGCCGCTCGACCTCACCCGCAACCACCGCCACCACGGGTTCCGCCCCCGCCCCCAGATCCAGCGGCCCTCGCCGCTGCCCCGCGACCGCCCCGGTCAGATCGACGATCACCACCCGCAGCTCATCCCGTTCGAGATGCAGGCCCACCGCGTGCCCGGCCTCCGGTACGAGGCGGAGCGAGGTCCGCGGCTTACCCCCCGTTGAGGCCTGCCGCCCCGCCTCCACCACCAGCCCGTCGTCCCGCAACCGCGCGGTGATCTTGCTGACGGCCTGCGGCGTCAGTCCCGTACGCTCGGCGAGCTCAGGCCGGCTGATGCCCGCACGCCCTGCGCTGCGCAGCAGATCGAGCACCAGCGCGGCGTTGTAGCCGCGCAGTGCGTACAGATTCGCGCCGCCTCCGCCGTTGGTCCTGTTCACGAACCCATTGTCCCCCAGCTTGCCCTTCGGCAACAGCGTTGCTTAAGTGGGTGGCATGGTGGAGAACATGACCGACATACCCCCTGTCGCCCCCTCCCGCGTAGGCCTCATCGGCTACGGCCTCGCAGGCTCCGTCTTCCACGCCCCCCTGATCGCCGCCACCGAGGGCCTCGCCCTCGACACGATCGTCACCGCGAACCCGGAGCGGCAGCAGCAGGCGAGGACCGAGTTCCCGGACGTACGGATCGCGGCGACGCCCGAGGAACTCTGGGCCCGCGCCGACGAGTTGGACCTGATCGTCATCGCGTCCCCGAACAAGACCCACGTCCCGCTCGCCACCGCCGCCCTCAAGGCGGGCCTCCCGGTCGTGGTCGACAAGCCGATCGCGGGCACGGCTGCGCAGGCACACGAGTTGGCCGCGTTGGCCGACGAACGCGGACTGCTCCTCTCCGTCTTCCAGAACCGCCGCTGGGACCACGACTTCCTGACCCTCCAGAAGCTGCTCGCCGACGGCGAACTCGGCGACGTCTACCGCTTCGAGTCCCGCTTCGAGCGCTGGCGCCCCCAACTCAAGGGCGGCTGGCGCGAGTCCGGTGACCCGGCAGAGGTCGGAGGTCTGCTGTACGACCTCGGCAGCCACGTCGTCGACCAGACCCTGGTCCTCTTCGGCGCCGTGGCCTCGGTGTACGCGGAGTCGGACGTACGCCGCCCCGGCGCCGAGGCGGACGACGACACGTTCATCGCGCTCACGCACACGAGCGGCGTCCGCACCCACCTCTACGTCTCCGCCACCACCGCCCAACTCGGCCCGCGCTTCCGGGTGCTGGGCTCGAAGGCCGGCTACGTGAAGTACGGCCTGGATCCCCAGGAAGACGCCCTGCGCGAGGGCGAACGCCCAATGCCGGGCAAAGGGTGGGGAGTTGAGCCCGAGAACCTGTGGGGCCGCCTTGGCTCCGGCGAGTCCCCCCTGACCGGCGGCGGTCACCCCGTCCCGACCCTCCCGGGCGCGTACCCCGCCTACTACGCCGCCATCGCCGCCGCCCTCCAAGGCACCGGCCAAAACCCGGTCACCGCCCTGGAAGCGGCCGCCGCCCTGGACGTACTGGAAGCCGCGCGCCGCTCGGCCCGCGACGGAGTGGCGGTGACCCTGTGACCCCCAAGGCACCCACCGACGCCCCCACCATCGCCGAACTCGAGGTCCAGGAACGCCGGTTGACGCTCTCCCGCTTCACGTACGACGACGCCTGGACACTGGGCACGCTCCTCGTCGACCTCGCGCGGGAGCGGGGCGCCCCGGTGGCGATCGACATCACCCGCTCCGGCCAACAGCTCTTCCACGCCGCCCTCCCCGGCTCCACCCCCGACAACGACGCCTGGATCGCCCGCAAACGCCGGGTCGTCGAGCGCTACGCCGCCTCCTCCCTCCTCATCGGCACCCGCTTCCGCGCCAAGGGCAGCACGTTCGAGGACGACTCCCGCCTGGACCCGGACGTGTACGCGGCCCACGGCGGCGCCTTCCCGATCACGGTCGAGGGCGCGGGCGTCATCGGCGCAGTGGTGGTGTCGGGGCTGCCACAGCTGGAGGATCACGCGATGGTGGTAGAGGCGTTGGAGCGGTTCACCGCCGGATGAGGGGAGCGCCCCTTTAGGGGCGTGGGGCTGTATCAATTTGCGGCTCCGCCGCGTGGGCGCGACCAGCCACAACGGACCCGCATCCGACAAACCACAGGCAGTTCCCCGCTCAACCCAGTGGAACGCCTACGCGTCCTTGAGCTCCTGCCGCTGCCTCCCCAGCCCCCCGATCTCCAGCTCCACCACATCCCCCGCCCGCAAGAACGGCTTGGGCTCCGGCTGCCCCATCGCCACCCCCGCCGGCGTACCCGTGTTGATGACGTCCCCGGGGTAAAGGGTCATGAACTGACTTACGTACCGCACCACTTCGGCAACGGGAAAGATCTGGTCGGACGTGTTGCCGTCCTGCTTCAGCTCTCCGTTGACCCACAGCTTCAGCGACAGCTGCTGCGGATCCGGCACCTCGTCCGCCGTCACGAGCCACGGCCCGAGCGGGTTGAACGTCTCGCAGTTCTTGCCCTTGTCCCAGGTCCCGCCCCGCTCGATCTGGAAGGCGCGCTCGGAGACGTCGTGCGCCACCGCGTACCCGGCGACATGCGCGAGCGCCTCCTCGTGCGAGCCGAGATACCGCGCCGTACGCCCGATGACGACCGCCAGCTCGACCTCCCAGTCGGTCTTCTCCGACTTGCGCGGCACGAGCACGGTGTCGTACGGCCCGACGACCGTGTCCGCCGCCTTGAAGAAGATGACCGGCTCGGCGGGTGGCTCGGCGCCCGTCTCGGTGGCGTGGTCGTGGTAGTTGAGGCCGATGCAGACGACCTTGCCGATCCGGGCGAGCGGCGGCCCAACACGCAGCCCCGCGTCATCCAGCACGGGCAGCTCCCCCGCCTCGGCCGCGCTCCGGATCCGGCCGAGCGCCGCGTCGTCGGCGAGCAGCGCCCCGTCGATGTCCGAGACGACGCCCGACAGATCCCGCAGGACCCCCTCGGCGTCGAGCAGCGCGGGCCGCTCCGTCCCAGCCGTTCCGACTCGCAGCAGCTTCATGATCCCCATCTCCCTCGATCGCGGGCACCCTCCGACGGGCAGGGCCCGACCCAGATTCATAGGGCACAGCCATCGGAGGACTGGTCGATCCTCCAAGCTGTACGTCCACTCCGCAAGACCCGGTTCACCACCTGGACCGTCACCCTGTGGCAGCCGCCAACGGCGAGGCCCCCGGCATGTCCCGGTACAGCACAGCCCGCTCGACGGCACTCCACGTCGTACTGGTCACCACGTACAACGCGGCGGCCAGCGGCACGAAGGCGACCGTGAACAGCGTCATGAACGACATCAGCGGCATGAACTTCAGGACCGCTCCCATCCCCGGCACCTGTTGGTCACCCGTTCCCGCGGCCACCACGGGCGCGGCGCCCATCTGCCGCTTCGTACGTCGGTAGTTGAAGGTGGCGACGACGGTGACGACGGCGAACAGCCCGAGATAGACGAGCCCCTGCACCCCGAACACACCGCCCTCCCCCAGCGCGTCCATCCACCGTCCGCCGAGCGGCGCGGCGAACAGCTTGTGCGCGAGCAGGGCGTTCGCCTCGCCGCCGATCGTCGAGTTCGAGAACAGGTGGTAGAGCAGGAAGAAGGCCGGCAGCTGGAACAGACTCGGCAGACAGCCGGACAGCGGCGAGACCTTCTCCTTCGCATGCAGCTCCATGACGGCCTTCTGGAGCTTCTCGGGGTTCTTCCCGTGCTTCTTCCGCAGCGCGGCGATCTGCGGCTGGAGCTTGGCCCGCTCCCGCTGCCCACGCGCCGCGGCCCGGGAGAGAGGGTGCACGAGGAGTCGTACGAACGCAGTGAAGAGAACGATCGCCGCAGCCGCCGCGGACGCCTGGAACAAGGGCGAGAGGAGATCGGCCAGCCCTTCGACGAGGCTGGCGAACAGGGACATGAAAGCGGACATGGGTGAGCCCTCCGGGGGTCTCGTCGTACCGGGAGATGAGAGATCTACGTCGGCATGACGACCCGCGAGGGGCTGCTGCTGTCAGGTGCTGCTGCGATTCCCCTACGCGGCCGTCAGGAGGAGACGGCCGGGTGCTCGAGGACGCGTACGCCCGGAGGCGTCTGGATCGCGCTGCGGCAGGAACGCCGTACGTCGCTCACGGTCGCGGATGGCCGTACGCACCCGTGTACGGGGCACGGCGGGCGCGAGCCGCGAGGCGATGACGGAACAGGCGGCGAGCGCGGACCCGGCCGCGGCGGTCGCGGCGAAGGCGACGGCGCCGACGAGGCTGCCGGAGTCGAGGAGCGCCACCTCGACGAGGATGAGGAACAGGAAGAGGAAGGCGAGGGGCCGCGGCTTGGCGGCGACGGGCGTGCCCATCAGCTGTCCTCCCTTCCTTCCTCGCGTCGTCGCGCGTACTGCCTCATCCTAACCGGGCCGCCGAATCGGGTTGATCCGGTCAACGAGGCCGCATGGAGGCGAGCTTCCCCCAGACGACCAGGCGGTACTTGGAGGTGTACTCCGGGGTGCAAGTGGTGAGGGTGAGGTAGTAGCCGGGGTCGGAGTAGCCGTACCGCGGGTGGACGAGGCTGCGCGGGACCTCGCGAATCACCCCGCCGTCGCGCGGGGCGGTCTGCGGCAGGGTCCGGTCGACGACGTACATATATCCGGCCGTACGGGTCTCGACCTCGATCCGGTCCCCTTCCCGCAGCCGGTTGATGTACCGGAAGGGCTCGCCGTGCGTGTTCCGGTGCCCCGCGACCGCGAAGTTCCCGGCCTGGCCCGGCTGAGCGGTGTCCGGGTAGTGGCCGACGTAACCCTTGTTGAGGACGTTCGGCTTGCTGATGCCTTCCGCGACGGGGACGCGGAGCCCGAGGCGGGGGATGGTGAGGATGGCGTACGCCTGATCCCAGCGGGGTTGCTGAACGGGCGTGGTGGAACTGGCTGGAGAGCCCGGTCGCTGGCCGGAGCGGGAGGACCCGCCGCCACCGCTTGAGCCGCTTGAGCCACTGGAACTGCCGGGAGCGCTGGAGCCGCCGCCCGCGTCGGGAGGATCACCGCCACCGACCCCGGTATGGCGGCTGCCCTCCCACTCCCTCTCCAGGGCCTGGACCTTCCTCTCGGCGCCCTCCCGGGCCTGCCGATTGGTCCACCACAGCTGATGGACGACGAGGAGCATGAGGACGACACCGAGGGTGACGAGAAGCTCGGCACCGTTCCAGAGGACGCGCGCCGCCAGAGCACGCCGCCGCAGGCTCCGCCGACTGGTGACGGGAACCCGCATGCGTACGCCTCCCTGCCCCGGCCCTCCTGCCCTGCCCTGTCCTGCCCTGCCCTGCCATCGCGGACGCACGATAGGGGCTACCCCCGCAACTCGCCAGGGGAACGGCAGTACGGTGTCCCCCATGCGCCCCGATACGTCTGCCGAACACGTCGACCACAACGCCGAAGCAGCACGCCTTGAGCGGACCGCCGGCCTCCACCCCGAGGACGCCGAGCACCTGCTGCTGCAGGCCGCGGCCCACCTCGAACTGGCCGACGACCGCCCCCGGGCCACGACCCTCTACGACCGCCTGCTGTCGTCGACCTCGCTGGAGAACCCCCATCTCGTACGGGCCCTCAAGGCGGCCAACCTCTGGGAGTACGGCCACGAGGCGGAAGCGAGAGCGATCATCGACGGCGTACGAGCCGCGTCCCCCCGCGACCCGGCCCCCTGGGTGATCGTGGCGGAGTCGCTGGAGTCGCACGACGAGCTGGAGGCGGCGCAGGAGACATTCACGGAGGGCGCGACGCTATTGCTGACCGACGTAACGGACCCCCCGTACGCCACCCATCCCCTGCTCTTCGGCCGCCACCGAGTCCGCCGCATGCTCGGCATGCCCCACGACTCCTGGGACACCCGCGCGGACACCCTGCACAAGGCCCCGGTCTCCTTGGACGAACTCCACGACCCGAAGCGGGTGTGGTCCCTGGGCTCGGACAACCCGGCGGAACTCCAGGCGGAGATCGCGCGTCTCCAGTCCGAACTGACGACGGCGAGGGAGGCGCTCTCGCGCCCTTTCCCGGTGGCGATACTGCACTGGCCGGCGGACGAACTGGCCGAACTGGTCGCCGCGTACCCGTCGTTGGAGTCGGAGTACCCGTCGCATGAGGAGCACCTGGCGACGATAGAGACGTCGCTGAGGGAGCTGGCAGCCTCGGGCACGGGGAACTTGGGGATCGTGCCGGGGACCGTGCCGTCTTACGAGGCGTTCGCGGCGTCGGAGCTGGCTTCGCCTGCGGAGGCGTCGCTGTTGCCGCAGTATGCGACGACGTTGGCGGCGCGGGGGCGGGCTGTGGCTTGGCCGCCTCAGCGGGGGGCGGAGTGTTGGTGTGGGTCGGGGCGGGTTTATGAGGGGTGTCATGGGGGCGGCGCCTGACAGGGAGGAGCTCGAGACGGGCCAAGGCCTCGTTGAGCGTGTGATCGGCGCTGCTAGATTCGTCCGCCATGCGCTCACGTGAGTTCGACCTCGACTTTCGCGACCGGGCTAGTCGCATACACTCCTGGGGTATCGGCCCTGTTGTCCCTCGCGGCGCTCCTGTGGACATGGTGTTTCCTGTTGCTGCTCACGCCGTACGAGGTCGACGAGGAGCCCGACGACCAATACCCCCAGGAGTGCGAGTCACGGTTGTTCACGGAGCGCGGTACGGCCAACGAGGGCCTGCTCAGGGGGATTCGTGTCAGAACGAACATGACTGGCCCGAGGCCCTGGCCGTACTCGGCCTGTCCGTGCCGGTGTCGGTAGTCGGCGTGGCGCTCTTCACGAACGGCAGCGTGTCCCTCCGAATCAGCGCCCACGCCCAGGCAATGCGCGAGCTGGACAGGCTTGCCGACGCACGGAAGACCTAGCCCGTACGGCCGACTGCTACAGACGACCACACAGTGAAGGCACTCATTCAGCAGCACGCAGCACCGTGACCACCACCGCGTCGAGAGGCACGACGCCCCGAACCACAGGGCCAGGCCGCGATGCCCGATCGACGCCAGGAGGACTGGCCGACAGACATGTGCTAACCAGTCACGAACCCGCGAAGAACGGTGAGATGAGGTTTCGGATCATCTCACCACGACGAACCCGACGGGCCCTTTCATTCGTACCGGAGATTACATCATCGCGGTACTGAATAGCCTTGGGATATTTCTCTGGGGACCCACCCGCAGTTATAGTCTCGACATCGGCGAAAAATTCCTTCAAGGTCGCGGCAAGACCATCCGGATCGATGCAATTCTTTGACCCGAGTCGATATATTTCAACGGTCAGAGTAAAGAGATCATTCTTCTGCCATACTCTGCTTTTGCTGTCCACATTCAGTCCAGACAAGAGCGCCAAGCAATCATTGAGCTCAGCCCTAACTTTCCCCCCTTCCGGGAATTCATCATTGTAGCGCTCGAGATAGTCCTCGTGACTATCACTTCGACTGAAATATCCCGAAATTACAGTGATCATTACATCAAGGCACCATCGTACATCACCCATCCGTCGCACATCGACCGCAGTAAATACGCGATGATCCTCGAAGACGCTCCATCCGCTCATTTCCTCGGCAGCCTTCTTCAAGGCACCATCGAATCTAGCATTATTCACCTCCATCGCATTTAGGCTATAATTCGTCGAATTCATGCGCCGAAATACTTCCCGAACCTGGTCCATGCTTAGTGAGCCGAGATCTCTCACCACCACGTCATAATTGAGAAAAGCAGCCTTCTCCTCTGGTTCGAGGTCCATATAAGGCCTGATGGACTCGCCCGGCTTGAACTGATCTGAGCCGGTGAAGTACTGATACAAGGTCGTCACGCGTTGCTGACCGTCGACAAGCAAAGTGGTCCCGGCTCCCGTATTTAGGTCGACAGACCCGTCACAGAAGAAAATTTCCGGAAAAGGCATTCCATCCAACACAGTCTCAATGAACAACTGCTTATGACGGTTCGTCCATACGAGCCTTCGCTGAAATTCAGGCTGCGCAACGAGAGTTTCATTGGCCAGCATCGTCATAAGCTCGCGAACCTTCTTGTTTGTTGCCGTGGTCTTCATAGGGCCTCAATCTTCTGACATTCTGCGACCGCATTGGACTGGTAGCCCTCCAGGGCATCCATGTCATACCAGACCGCGAAGGTTACTTGATAAGGGCCGGCCACCCGGTCCAACTGAAGCTGGCGACCAATATCCCACAGTCGAGTCGCAGTTGGAATTAGAGGCGAAGCCTTGTGGATATTCTTAGGGCTTATGCGACCAGCCAAGTGCTCCCTTTTAAAATCCTCCATTTTACTTACGGACCACGGCTCTTTCGAGGCAACAAACTCTCTCACTTCGAGCCATATCTGACTATACAGCTCAGGGGATACTACAGCCACATCAATGTCCGAGTGGTCATTGAAACGTCCGTAGCGGCGTGCGGGCTTAATGCTGAAACCGAGCTTGGCAGAGCCAACCGTATATACATCACGGTTGGGATGTATGCCAAGTTCAACACCAACCCGTTCCCTGAGTTCAGCATGCTGCTCTTGGCTGATTACGACACAAGGGCCATGAGTGATGAACTCACGCACCACCGACAAAGGTTTAGCATGGCGCAGCAAACCCGCTTTGAATGCCGCCATCGCTAAATCGATCGCCTTCTCTTGTTCGTCTTCGAACACGGCGTTTTCTATCATCCTATGGTTTCGGCGTCACATAGAGAGGGAAATATTCTAGATGAGCTCTACAGAGTCTACCCCTGGGAAGAGTCAGGCAGGCGCTCGAGGTCGAACTGGCAAATCTTGATTTCCGAGCCATCTGGCGCGAGCGACTTAGAAACCGCTGTACGGATTGCCGTGATCTCGTAAAGTCCGTCATACCTGTAATCATTTGGCAGTGAGTACCGCGGATCCCCTTTATAGCCACGGATAACACGAATGGGGTACTTGCGCTCATAGCTGAGCTTGAGAGCCGCATTGTCCTCATATGTCCACGACTGGCTACGCAGAAGCTTCTTGTCCTCGCTCTTGTCCTTGCCAGGCGAGGCACCCGTGTAGCGGATCCACGTTCCGTGGTCCTCGTCATCCTCGTACCCGCCGTGCAGCACGATGGCGTCCCCGACCTTGCTGCCGTCCTCGTCTATGAGCCAGGAGATGCCGTTCTGGTTGGTTCGGTGCAGCTTGGCTCGCAGCACGTCTGCCCGCCGATGGAAGACCGCCCCCGGAGTGACACCCTCGATATGACCGATGACTCGTTCGATTTCCATGCATCCATAGTGATGCAAAGTCGATCACTCAAGTCAAACCTGTATTCAGAATTGACCGATAATGGCGCATGGAGCTGCCAGATCAAACCACCCACCGCATCCGTGTCAGTGGCCTCTGTTAGACATGGCACAGCCGTCTGAGCGATCAAGGGAGCCACTGCGTGTCCGAGCCGACGGATCTGTCACAACCTGTCGCGGGCTTGTACGAGCAGCTCATCACGCTGCGCTTCGAGCAGCAGCTCAAGGTGCTCACCGATCAAGGCTGGCATCCGATCAGCAACGCGGTGGGGGACGAATCCGTTCCACACGTACTGACAAGCCATGTCGCCAGCACAGTGAAGCGTGTGCTGCAAGGCCTGCCAGCCGAGGATCGGGTGTACGCCGCGAATCACATCCTTGAGTCCATAAGCACTCTCGATGGAGCGCGCGAGTGGGTGGATCTCGTGGCCGCAGGACCTCGCCAACTCCTCGCTCTCACAAGGCAAGAGGCGCCTGGTGTCTTCTCGGTCCGCCCAGTCACCCCACTCTCCGATACAGCTCTAATCACCAACTCCCCAGAAGATCCCAGCCTCGGCTTCGAGCTTCGCGCCGAGCTCGCTACAGCCGACCGCGTGGACTTGCTTTGCGCCTTCGTCAAGTGGCACGGGCTGCGGATCATCGAGCAGTCCCTGAGAGCGGCTCATGAACGAGGCGTCCCCATACGCGTCATCACGACGACCTACATCGGTGCAACAGAGCGGCGGGCGCTTGACCGACTGGTGCAAGAGTTCAACGCAAAGGTGAAGGTCAACTACGAGACCCGGACGACACGTCTCCATGCCAAGGCATGGCTCTTCCGCCGTAACAGCGGATACGACACGGCCTACGTCGGCAGCTCCAACCTCTCCAAAGCCGCGTTGCTCGAAGGCTTGGAGTGGAACGTCCGGCTGTCTTCCATAGCCACCCCTGACGTGCTGCGGAAGTTCGATGCGACCTTCGATGCGTACTGGAACGATCCGTCATTCGAGACGTACGACCCTGACGCCGACGGCACCCGGCTTCAGGAGGCGTTGGCCATTGCGGGCGGGACGTCGTCCATCGCAGCCTCGGATCGTCGGATCACCCTGTCCGGTCTTGAGGTACGTCCGTACCCTCACCAGCGCGACATGCTTGAGCGGCTGGAAGTGGAACGCGACGTCCATGACCGGCACCGGAACCTTCTTGTTGCCGCGACGGGGACAGGGAAGACCGTGATGGCTGCCCTTGACTACAAGCATCTACGCAAGAAGCACGGTCGTGATCTACGACTGCTGTTCGTCGCGCACCGCAAAGAGATCCTTCAGCAGTCAATGCGGACCTACCAAGACGTCCTGGTAGACGCAAACTTCGGCGAGGCTCTCTACAGCGGGGAGATTCCCGGGCGCTGGACCCACGTCTTTGCCAGCGTGCAGTCGCTCAACGCTCGAGCGCTAGATCAGCTCGACGCTGATCACTTCGACGTGATCGTGATCGACGAATTCCACCACGGCACGTCACCAACGTACCGAAAGATCGTCGAGCACTTCCGGCCGCTGGAGCTGCTGGGGCTGACGGCAACACCTGAGCGCATGGACGGCCGGAACGTCCAGGACGAATTCTTCGGCGGACGCATTTCTGCCGAGATGCGACTGTGGGAGGCGCTGGAGAACGAACTACTCAGCCCCTTCCACTACTTCGGGATTAGCGACAACACCGACTTGAGCACGGTGGAGTGGAAGCGCGGGGCCTACGACGAGACCGCCCTGAGTAACGTGCTGACCGGCAACGACGCGCGGGCACGGCTCATTGTGAAGGCCATCAAGGAGAAGATCCTCGATCCGGGTGCGATGCGGGCGTTGGGTTTCTGTGTCTCGGTCGCGCATGCCCACTTCATGGCCAGGTACTTCCGCGCCGCCGGTCTGAACGCCCTCGCCCTCTCAGGAGAGACGGGCGCTGAGCAACGTAGGCAAGCCCTCGCTGATCTCAAATCCGGTGCTCTGCAAGTGATCTTCTCTGTAGACCTCTTCAATGAGGGACTCGACGTCCCCGACGTAGACACCCTCCTACTGCTGCGGCCTACGTCCAGTGCAACCGTATTCCTCCAACAACTCGGTCGAGGCCTACGTCGGAACGAGAACAAAGCGGTGCTCACCGTGCTCGATTTCATCGGGCAGCACCGCAAGGAGTTCCGCTTCGAGAACCAGTTCAGGGCCCTGACGAACCTCACCCGCAAACGGCTCCTGGACAATATTGAGCATGGCTTCCCACAGCTTCCCTCCGGCTGCCAGATCATGCTTGAGGAGAAGGCCAAGAAGGCGGTCATCGACAACATCAAGGAACAGATCGGTGTCAATGTCACCGCGCTAGCCCGCGAGGTCGCGGCCTATGCCGAACCTCGGCTGAGCTCCTATCTCTATGAGAGCGGTCGGGAGTTGAAGGAGCTGTACCGTGGCAATGGCAACTCCTGGACGGGACTGCTACGACGTGCGGGGCTCCTCAAGAAAGAGCCTCCGGAGGGCGAAGCAGCCCTTCTCAAGCGTGTGCCGGCCTTCCTCCATGTCGACGATCCGCTGCGAGTCGAGGCGTATACCCGCATGTTGGAGGATGACGCCCCTTCCTACGGTGAGCTCGATGAGCAGGGACAAGCATACGCCCGGATGCTCTTCTTCCAGATCTGGCCACTAGGAGGCAGTATCCGCAAGGGTTTCAAAGATTACGACGCTGGGTTCACAACACTTCGAAACCAGGACGCCGTACGCAGCGAGATTCGCCAGGTACTGAAGTACAACCTCGCCCATACCGAACACATCCCGATCCCCTTGTCGGGAATCGGGGAGCAAGCCGGTGCCCCACTGACTGTCCACGCCTCCTACAGCAGAGAGGAAATCCTCCCCGCGCTCGGCCAGTCGTACATCGGTGGCTTCATGCCTGGTGATTTCCGCGAGGGCGTGAGGTGGTGCGAATCAGTGAAGACCGATGCCCTACTGATCACTCTGAACAAGGATGAGAAGGACTTTTCCCCCCAGACTCGCTACCACGACTACGCCTTGAGCGAGACCCTCTTCCACTGGGAGTCCCAGAACCAGACCTCAGATACGTCTGCCACCGGCCAGCGCTACCAGCACCATGCGGCTGGGGGCAGCCACATCCTGCTCTTCGTCCGCCGCTTCAAGACCACTGACATCGGTGGAGCTCAACCGTGGATGCTGCTTGGCCCGGCCGAGTACGTGGAGCACAAGGGGAGCAACCCAATGGCGATTACGTGGAAGCTGGCGCACGAAATCCCCGCGGGCGTGTGGACGTACTCCGCTATCGCGACTGGGTAATTGTTCATCGCTCAGGGCCGGGTATAACTCCCTTTACGCCTGCACGCCCAATGCGTCGGCCTCGTAGTGCACCTGAGCCCGGTCCAGCGCCTCGTCCGGATCACAGCCATGCGCGCGCAACCAGTGGAGGACATCTGCGATCACATCGATTGCGGCCTCCTCCGCCACAGCCACGCTCAACGTGCTCGGGGCTGCCGTGCGCGGGAGTCGAGCGGCGCCGTAGAGCCCGAGCATGGCTTCGGCTCTCGTCACACGCGCACCGCCGCAATGCCCGTCAGCGGATGACAGCCCGGTCGCCAGCTCGCACCAGGTCACCTTCCGATCGCCATGGAGTTGAACACCCCAGCGGTCGGCGATGGCGTCGACGAGGGCCATGCCTCGTCCGCCCTCGGAGTCGGAGCCCGCGTGGACGAGGGTGGGCAATGCGCGCGTATCGGGGTCGTGGACCTCGATACGCAGGTACGTACCGCTCATCGACACCGCGAGCGAGGTCGGAGTGCCGAGGCCGACGTGCGTGATGACGTTGGCGACGAGCTCGCTGACGCAGAGTTGGGCGACGTCGACGATCTCGTGCAGTCCCCAAGTCCCCAGGTGCAGACGCATGATCCGGCGCAGGGCGGCCACTTCCTCGGGCTCGGCCGTGAAGTGGAGGTCCCACGGCTTTCGCGGCATGCACATTGTCTGGATCACACTCGCCCCTCTCACGGAGTTATCCACGCCACACGCAGAGTGGCGATGCTCGTAAGAATGGAGGCGGCGCATCCTGTCGTGCAATGTGCACAGCGGGATTCCCACTATCGAGTGATTGGCAAGCACGCCCCTTGGCGCGGAGACTGAACCCTGGTTACGAGAAGGGTGTTTGGGGATGGCAGGTTCACCGACGGCACGCCGTCGTCGCCTCTCGATCGAACTGAAGAAGCTGCGCGAGGCGAATGCCCTGACCTGTGCCCAGGTCGGTGCGGCGCTGGACTGGAGCGGCTCCAAGGTCAACCGGATGGAGACGGGCACCGGCAGAGTCCAGCCGTCCGACATCGACGCCCTGTGTCGCTTCTACGACACAGGCGATGAGCTACGCGAGTTCCTCAAGTCCCTTGCCAGGCAGGCCAAGACACGCGGCTGGTGGCAGGTGCACGGCTCGAATGCGGTGCCGACGTGGTTCTCCATCTACATCGGTCTGGAGCAGGACGCCTCCACCTTCCGCCAGTACCAGTGCGAGGTACTTCCCGGCCTCATGCAGACCCCGGCGTACGCCCGCGAACTTCACAAGACGGGCGCGCACGTACCCGCCAAGGACATCGACCGGGCTGTAAATGTCCGCGTGGAACGCCAGGCCATGCTGACGGGGCCCCAGGCCCCGGACGCCTGGTTCGTCGTCAACGAAGCTGCTCTCCACAACGTCATCGGAGATCGGCCGTTGATGAGGGAGCAGCTCGAACGGGTCCTGGAATCATCGGAGTTGCCGAGCGTCACCGTGCAGGTCCTCCCATTCGACTCCGGCACCTACCCGACCACGGGGTCGTTCACCATGCTCGGCTTCCCCGATCCCGAGGACCCGGACATCGTGTACCGGGACGGCATCACCGACGCCGTCTATCTCGAAGGCGAGCATCATGTGCGCGAGTACACGAGGGCCTTCGACGGGTTGCGGGCAGCCGCGTTGAGCCCGCAGCGTTCCGCCCAACTGATCAAGTCCATCGTGAAGGAATACGCAACATGAACGCTTCAGAGCCCACTCCCGACCACACCTTTCCGTGGTTCAAGTCCTCCTACAGCAACGGTGCGGGGGGCGAATGCGTCGAGTGCGCCCACAGCGTGGACGGCGCCCTCGTGCGGGATTCCAAGAACGCCGGTGGACCTGTGGTCGCCATCCGTGCGGGCGCGTGGGAGGTCTTCGTACGGGCGCTGAGCGCGGCGGAGCGGGAAGGCTGACGGCAACGCCTGGTCAGCTCAACGCCTCGATCGCCCTGAGGGTCAAGGCCCGCGCATCCGCCCCGTAAATCGCCATGCTCCTCAGCTGCTCGAACGCCTTCAGGTACAGCGCGATCTCGGACGGCTGAGTGATCCTTACCTGTGCGGAGACGAGTTCTACCGATACGAGCTTGTCGTCGTAGACGTGGAACATCTCGCGGGATGACGGGCGAACTTCAGTCGCCACCGAAGATCGAGGCGGCTATCGACGGGTGAGCTCCTGCTCGATGCCAGTGGCAATGACGGGCCATGGCGTGCGAAGCGCTGCGATCGTCGACCAGTACCGATGCGACGCTCGGACCGCGGCGCTCGCTCCAAGGCCCACAGACTCGGGCGCAAGCGTGCCAAGCACCCTGCGGGTTATGCCACCTGCACCTCGCCCTGCGGGGGTGATGCCGTTGCCGAGTAGGAGTGTTGCCGTGCGGATAGCGTCCAAGGCGGAACTCGGGGCCGCTCCGGCCAAAGGTCCAAAGATGAGGTCGTTCCAGTTTCGGAGTGTCCGGGCCCAAGCCAAGCGTTCAAGGCCCGTGCCGAGATCAACGGCCATGCGCTGAGGGTTCTCGACGTTCCACAGGAGCACGATGTCGCCGAGCGTGAGGTCCAGGTGGCGGAACATCAGGGTCACTCCAGCCACCTCTCGGCGGTGCCAGACCTTCAACTGACCGTAGACACTTATGTGTCGGGCGTGGAAGCCGAGCCTGGAAAGGACGTAGAGCCAGTCATCCAGGACGGCGGCGTACTCGTCGATGCTCTGGATCGGCTGGACACGCGACACGTTGACGAAGGACGTCAGGAAACCGTCGAGGAGCTCCCCGTTGCTGTCCCGCTCGCCAGTGAACCGGACCACCGGCTGGGGCAGGAACCCGCTGCGGTACGTCACCGAGCGACCGTCCTTCAGGAACGGATCGAGCGCCTGAACCGCCGAGATGGCCAGATCGGTTTCGCGCCCCCACCGAAGTGGAATGCACGCGTCGCGAGGAACACCGCGAGCGGCGAAGGCGTCCTCCAACGTCCTCAGGAGCTCTGCCCACGAAGGCGGCCGACGCGGCGGGGCATATGGCGAACCCCGGTCGCGGTGGCGGATCTCCAGATTCGCGCCCTCGATCGTGAACTCCCAGCTTCGCCCGAGTACTTGACGCAGGGCGGTTGACGCCCGAAGCGCGGGCGATCCGGTCAGCATGACGGGGCTGCCATGGCTTCGAAGTGCCGCGTCGGGTCGAAGCGATGCTGGCCAATGGCTTGGACTTCGGTGTGATCGAGGTCGGCAGCGCGCTCGATCGATTCCGCGAGGACCTGTGCTGCAGTCTCGTCGTCCGCCTCGGGCGGCACGACGGCCGTCACGCCCGTGCGGTCGCAGAGCGCCGCTTGGGCGCAGGTTCCATCACGCCAGGTCAGCGCGGCCATGGGGGTTCCCGCCCGTACGGACTCCCCGAAGACGGCGGCACCGGCTTCCACGTAGGTACGCGCGTAGGTGTAGACGAATACCGAGGCGTCCCGGATGGCGGCCGTCTTGGCTGGTCCGCCGAGTTCGCCGACCCACTCCACGTGGTCTGCGGAGAAGAGCTTTTCGTGGTGCCGTACGTAGTCCTCGCTGAAGACGGGGCCGACGAAGCGGATGCGGCAACCGAGGAGTTGAGCCGCTCGTGCCGCGAGGTGAGGGGCCTTCTCCTCGTCTATGCGGCCGAGCCACACCAGGTCACGCCCCTGGGTGGCCGGGGGCTCTTTCTCGTTGAGGCCGAGGTGAACGGCCAGTTCCGGGATGGGCTGGTGGGCGGCGTATCGCGCGATCATCTCGGGCGAGTAGCAGTAGAGCCGTGACCGCTTGCCGTCGAATGCGGAGTCGGTGTGCCGGAACACCGGGGAGTGCTGGAACGTCGCCACCTCGCACTCCAGCTCACTCCAGGTTCGTACCCAGGCAGGTAACGACGGGTACTCGTGGCCGACGACCAACAGGTCGTAGCCAGCGGCTTTGAGCTCACGCTCGGCCGGCGAGCCCGCGGTGACCTCTTCGAGACGGACGGGCTTGCGGACCCATTCAGGTTCCAGGTCCGGGAGCCATCCCGGACCCAAGAGGTGTACGTCGGCGCCTGCGGCGCGGGCGCCCACTGCGACCGCCCAAAGCCATCGTTCGATTCCGCCGTATCCGGCAGGGGGGAAAGCGTAGCTGCCGGGAAAGTCGCAGACGCCGACGAGCACTATGCCTCCGGTGTTCCGTCCGCCGAGATACGGCGGAAGCCGAGGTACGGGACGAGTGGTTCAGGCAGGACGATCGAGCCGTCCTCTTGCTGGCCCTGTTCGAGCAGCGCGGCCAGGGTGCGTCCGACCGGGAGACCCGAGCCGTTGAGCGTGGCGACGAGCTTGGGCTTTCCGTCCGCACCGCGGGTGCGGATGTTCGCGCGTCGTGCCTGGAAAGTGCCGAAGTTCGAGACCGACGAAATCTCGCGGTAGGTGTTCTGGCTCGGGATCCACACCTCCAGGTCGTAGGTGAGCTGGGCGGAGAAGCCCGTGTCACCTGCGGCGAGGGTGACCACGCGATAGGCGAGGCCCAGCTCCCTCAGGCATGCTTCGGCGTGGCCGATCATCTTCTCCAGCTCGGCGTCGGCCGCCTCGGGGTCGCAGATCCGCACCATCTCCACCTTGGTGAATTGGTGTTGGCGGATCAGACCGCGGGTGTCGCGGCCGTACGATCCGGCCTCGGAGCGGAAGCACGGGGTCTGCGCGGTGAGCGCGAGCGGCAGCTCCGCGGGCGGGATGATCTCGTCGGCGTAGAGGTTGGTGAGCGGGACCTCGGCCGTCGGGATCAGGAACAGCTCGCGGTCCGCGACGCCGGTCTTGAACAAGTCCTCCTCGAACTTGGGCAGTTGGCCCGTGCCGGTCATCGTCTTGCGCGTGACCAGGAACGGCACCGAGTGCTCGACGTAGTCGTGTCGGCGCGTGTGAAGGTCGAGGAAGAGGGTAGTGAGCGCGCGCTCAAGGGCGGCGCCTGCTCCTCGTGAGACGGCGAAGCGGGGGCCCGACAGTTTCGTGGCCCGAGCGAAGTCGAGGATGCCGGTGGCCTCGCCGAGATCGACGTGATCTTTCGGGGTGAACGAGAACGAGGGCGGTGTCCCTACCCGGCGGACCTCAACCGCGAATTCCTCGGAGTCGCCATCGGGCGACCTGTCGTCAGGAAGGTTCGGGATGGTGAGAAGGAGCGTACGCAGCTCCTCCTGCACCTTCTCCTGATCAGCCTCGATCTCGCGGATCTGTTCCTTGATCTCGCGAGCCCGCTCCTTCAGCTTGGAGATGTCCCCGCCCTGCTTCGCGGTCTGCTGGACCTCGCTTGCCACCCGCTTGGACTCTGCCCGCAGCTCGTCGGCCGAGCGGATGTTCTGGTTGCGCCGAGACTGGAGACTCTCCAGCGCGGACAGGTCCAGCGAGTATCCGCGGCGAGCGAGGCGACGAACCGCTTCGGCACCCATTTCGAGTAGGGCGCGGGCATCATGCATGAGGAGGGTCCTTTTTCTCCGGCGAGTGGACTACAGCGTCGAAGGTAGCAACCGCCGTGGCCTGTCCGATCTCCAATATCACGGCGCTGCCACGTGCCTCAGGATCTAGTGGTTCGTCCGCGTCGAGATCGGTCAGAAGGGTTCCAATCCAGTCGGGGAGTACCTCATCGGGAACCATGAGGGGCTCGATGCAGGGCGCTTCCGGAAAGAACAAAGGCATGGCCTCGTCTGGGGAGCGGTCTCGGTGCCAGAGGAGGACCGACACGAGCAGGCCATGCCCGACCAGGACGCGGGGCCCCGGGTATGCCAGTGCCGCGCGTACGCCCGAGAGCATCCTCCGGATGCCGTCTCGCTGAGACTCCCGGGCGTCAGGCGGGCGTTGCGATCCCTCGTGTGCGTCGAGCCATGAGGCGTACTCCAAGAACGGTCCACCCTCGAATTTCCCGTAGTCGAGTTCATTGAGGCGTCCGTCCACGACGAGTTCCTCCGGCGCCGGCACTCCCATGAGCAGGGAAGCCGTCTGCCGGGCGCGGGGGAACTCGCTCGCCAGCCAGGTGCGCACGCTGTGGAGTGGGAGCACGGCCCACGGCTGTCCGCATGAGCGCACGCCCTCTTCGTTCAGTAGGACGGCATGAGACGGGTCTCCGTTGACGAGGTGCTGCTTGCTGTAGTCGGTTTGGCCGTGGCGGAGGATGTACGTCGTCATCGGTCGACCTCCAGGTCGGAGGTCATGAACGAGGACAGGACCTTCTCGATCTTGGGCTTCGCTGGATCGTCGATCTCCATGTAGTAGAGGAACCCGTCGAGTGCGAGTGCCCTGCACCACGGGGTGATCTCCGGCAGGGGAATGCGGGAGATGCGCGCGGCCGTGGCCAATCGGTCGCGCACCTCGTATTCGAGGTCGTAGTAGACCGTCCAGAAGGCCCAGTCGAATGCTGCGTCTCCAACCAAGGGGTGCGGATCGATCAGGCGGGGATGCCCTGCACTGTCGAAGATCACGTTCTCCCGGTACAGATCGGCGTGCAGGACCGTGGTACGAGTGGCGTCTTCCCGTAGAAAGGGGAGTCCTGCGCAGGCCTCCTCCACGAGCGACCTGCGAGCGCCAAGACCGAGGTTCTCTGCTCGCTGACGGATGCGCGGCATCATCACTTCCTGGCGGAAGTGGTCCAGGCTCGGCACATCCGGCCGGAGCCTGCTCTGGCCCAAAGAGTGCAGTCCGTGGATTGCGGCGGCCACCATCTGTCTCTCGCATCCGGTGGAGGCGGCGCCGCCAGGTCGGCCGCCCACCAGTTCCAGGGCGGCCACTGACAGGTCGTCCGCTGCCTCGATCAGGTCGGCGGTCGGCCCGCCTGCCCACATGCGCAGCGCGGCCGTCTCGTGTCGGTAGCGGAGCGGTTCGTACCAGGCCTTGAGGATCACGGGAGTCCCGTCCGGCGTGGCAGCCCACGCGACTGCAGAGGAATGCCCCGCGTCGTGGTAGCCCTTCAGCGAGAGCTTCCAGCGAGCTGCTGCCTCGTCCAGAAGGGAGGGGGTGGCACTCAGCCATGCTTCCGCCGACGGGCCGTAGTGGTCGAGGAGGCGCCGTCGGCAACCCGGCGGCACTTCTCCGAGCGTCTGCGCGGTCATCAGCTCAGCACCATCCCGTCCGAGACCAGCTCATCGGTGAGGGCCGGGAACCCGTCGAGGGCCTCGGAGACGAGCGCTAGAACCTTGTCGACCTCCACGTCCGGCGAGGACAGCCGGACCAGGATGCGCCAGGGCTGGTCGAGCCGCTGCCCCGTGGTGCTGACGAGGTGGACCTCCGCGTGCCCGTCGGTCGTCTCGTGCAGGCGTTCCGCGAGGCGCTGTGCCGCGATGTTGTAAAGCTTGCCGACGTGGTAGACGGGGTTCTTCCCGTTGGCGCCCTCCAGGTTCATCGGGCGCAGGGGCGTAATGAGGCCGTTGATGCGGTTGCCCCGGCCCACGACTCCCTCGTCACCCGACTCGATCGAGCTGCCCGTGTAGGTGAGGTAGAGCTCGTCCTTCTCCGGCATGTCGCGAGCGTTGAGCCGGAATCGGGCCTCGGCGCCGGGCAACCGAAGGCCGGCGAGCCGATGGCACTCGGCAAGGACGGTCTCGGTGTTGCGGATGTAGTCCGCCCTGCTGCCGACGTGCCGCGACTTCTGCGGCACGCACAGCACGATGTCCGCGCTCTCACCGTCCCAGTAGCCCATGAGCTTGACGTCCGAGCCGCACCAGGCATGGGACTGGGTGAAGTCACTCTGTCCGGAGAAGTGGTTCACCAGCTCGCGGACGAACGATTCGAAGGAGTTTTCCGGCGCCCAGCCCGTGCCGAGTGATGTGTCGTTCGAGAACCGCACCAGGCGCTCCCGAAGGTCGTCGACGGACCGGGGGTTGAACCATCGGGTCCGGTCCGGAACCGCATCGCCGGTCAGCACGGCGCCGGGGCTCGAATTGCTCGTGATGTTGAACGAGATGTCGAGGTGACCCAGGACCTCAGGAAGGCGCTCGGCGAAGAACTCCCGGACCTCCGCCTCGACGATCTCCAGGACGGGTATGCGCGCTCCGCCGCAGATCGGTGCGGCCCGCCCGTTGACCAGAACCCGCACAGGGGCCGTCATCTTGCCGCCGCCGTAACGGACTTCGCTCGCCCCGCCCAGGAGGGCGAGCTTGTCGAAGTTGTGGTGCAGCACGGCGCCGAAGTGCTGCACGGTGTACTGGCTGTACGCTCGCGACAGCCTTTCGGCGAGGTGGTCGGCGAGGGTATCGGGGTGCCCAAGTCCCTTGCGTTCGACGATGGTTGTTCCAGAGTGTTCGTGGGTTCCGGTCTCGATGACCAAGTGACTCTTGCCGAAAGTCATGCTCGTTCGGGGCATGGCGAACTCCCATCTCAGGGACGGCAGGGAGGCCCAGCGCAGGCGTCGGTGAGCCCGGCAGGGAAGAAAAGGTGGGTGGTCGTCGCGGTGCTAGCGGGCCACGGTGACAGGACAAGATTCGCCCAGGGCACAAGGGGATCGGAACGTCCTCCCACTGCCTTGGCACCGAACTTTCACCGAACTTAGAGCGCCTACCAGGGCCTTTGTCGTCAGCGCTCGTGATGGCGGTGCCATGCTGGTGACATGGCTGAATTGAATGGCGAACCAATCAGCGTGGATCAGCTCAAAACCCTGGCCCTCACCGGCTACGGACACTTCACATCCATGCGTGTGGAGGACGGTCGTGTTCGTGGGCTGTCGCTACATCAGGACCGACTCGTAAGGGACTGCCGAGCTCTCTTCGACGCCGAACTGGACCCGGAGCGCGTGCGGGACCTGGTGCGGCGCGTAGCCCCGACTGCGGGTGCGTGTGTCGTGCGGGTGACGATCTTCGACCCGAAGTTCGACATGGGCCACCCAGGCGCCAAGGCGGACCCACAAGTTCTGGTGACTACGAGGCCGACGGGGAACCTCCCGCTGCCACCGCTCCGCGTGCAGGCCAGGAAGTACGTCCGAGACCTGCCGGGTGTGAAGAGCGTCGGACTGTTCGGCACGCTCCTGCATCGACGGGCTGCCCAACTTGACGGCTTCGACGATGCGCTGTTCGTCGACGAGCAGTCACTCGTCTCGGAAGGCGGCACCTGGAACATCGGATTCTTCGACCAGGATCGGGTGATCTGGCCGGAGGCGGACTGTCTTGTGGGCGTGACGATGCAACTCCTCAAGGACGCCCACACCTACGACGAGATTCCGATCAGGCTTGCGGACATCGCAGACATGCAGGCCGTCTTCGCAACCAACGCAGCGATCGGGGTTCGCGCGGTGAGCGGGGTCGACGACATCGCCCTGACCGATACCCACCCAATCATTGACACTCTCCGCAAGGCGTACATGGAGGTGCCATCAGATCCGCTGTAGCGAACACGGACTGCCGATCACGTGACTACGCTGGGCTCCGTTGATTCACCAAAGGAGTCTCGGGTGGCCACAGTTGAGAGGTGGACCGGGCTGGAGGTCCGGGCGCTGCGTGAGGCACAAAGGATGAGCATCGAGGCGTTTGCTGCGCACCTTGGAGTAAGTGATCGCATGGTCTCCAAGTGGGAGGCCCGCGGTGAGACGATCAAGATCCGTCCGGTGAATCAAGCGGCGCTGGACACAGCTCTGGCGGCATCCTCGCCGGAGGTACATGCCAGGTTCGTGAAACTCACAAGCTCGTTAGATTCGGTGCTCGCCGACCAGCGGGCAGAGGAAGGCTCGGCCCTTCCGAGGCAGCATCAGGTCAGGCACCCCAACGACGGCAAGAAGATGGCGCTCGTCGACGCGGGCGTGTACTTGTCGGGAGCTGGCAACAATCCTGTCTGGCTGCCAGCCTTCTATATCGACGTCTACCCCGTAACGAACTCGGACTATGAGCGATTTGTCGCCGCAACGGGACACGCATCACCCCAGCACTGGCCCAAGGGCCGATGTCCGGAAAACATATTCGATCACCCTGTGGCATTCGTCACTTGGGGCGATGCTGTCGCTTACGCCTCCTGGGCTGGCAAGGAACTGCCGAACTCACAACAGTGGGAGAAAGCGGCCCGAGGAACCCGGGGCGATACCTACCCATGGGGCAGTCAGCAGACTCCGGCCAAATGCAATACTCGCGAGAGCGGCATTGGCTCGACCACCCCGGTGACCAGGTATCACAGCGGAGTCAGCCCATATGGCGTCTATGACATGTGCGGTAATGCGTGGGAGTGGACTTCGACGCTCTCCGAGTCGGGCCGGCATGAACTCAAGGCAGGAGCTTGGACAAGTCCATTCCCTCGGGTGACTCCCGCTGTTTTTAACGACGCCTCCGCGGAAATGCTCGACGATGACACCGGTTTTAGATGTGCCGTATTCGCCGAGGATCTGCGCAAAATGCTGGAATTATGACTGCGGGTATACATTCGTCTCTGCACCGCGAGCGGCCTGGCACGCATGTACGCCACGCTGCCAACAAGGGTCACCCGTCCCCGCCCCCGCAGTCATAGTTCTCCACGGCGTCGAAGGCGGGACGGTTGCGCTCGCCGTACACCGGATCCAGGACATCATTCGCGTTGGCGCCCGGTTTCAGATTGCTCACCGAGGTATCGATCGCCTTGAGCACCGTGCGGAACTCTTCGGCGATGTCTGGCGGCGCGCTCGCCTGCATCGGCTCACCGTGGGCGGCGATCAAGGCAGCTTCCTCCGCAGCCCAAACTGGGCGGCGCTGTACTGTAGTTGCTTCAGACCACTGCGGATCTTGTGGCGCCACTCCGTGTACATCTAGTCGACCGCGTAGGAGTCGCGCATCTCCAGGTGGACGGCGGAGCGTGTGCAGCCGGCGAGCAGGTCAGTGAACGCCGTTGGCACGTTCGACGGCATCACAACACCTCCCTGAAGTCCGCCCCCGACAGGGCGGGCCAGCCTACCCCTGGGTCGGCCCGCTCTCCCGGCCGGGCTCGTCGCCGTCGTCGACGAGCGAAGCGACGGTGACGAGCTGTGGCGCCTGGCGCGAGACGTCGGTGGCCGCACCAACGACGGAGACCTGGCCCGATGGATCCTCACCCAGGCAAGCCGCGCCCGAATGGTCAATGCGTACGAGGACTTGTGGGTTGCCAGGTGGACGGCGCACATTCGCCGACGCTTCAAACTCGACGCGCTCTTCGCGAATCACGACGTTCTGATGACGGGCCGGATTGCGGTGCCGAGCCGCTGAGCAGAGTCGGTGAATGTGGGGTGACTTCCCGGCCGACGAGCGGGATCTTTGGAAAGGGAGCTTCTGTGAGCCTTGATCTGCGGCACTACACCAACATCGAGCCCGTACGGCAGATGATCGTGGACATCCATGTCGAGGTCCGTCAGCGCGACTTGGGCCTCACCGGGCCCTTCTACACCGCCGAACGCTTCAACGAGCGCTTGACAAGCCACCGTTCGGCACCCGGCTGGGAATCCGTCATCGCCTACGACGGGACCGAGCCCGCCGGCTTCGCGTACGCCACCCCGCTCGGCCCCGACACCCGCTGGTGGAAGGCCATGGCCACCCTGCTGCCCGACGGATACACGGCCGAGACGGGCAAGCGCACGCTTGCGCTGAACGAGATCGTCGTCCGACGCCCGTGGCGCGGGACCGGCCTCGCTCACCGAATCCACGAAGAACTCCTGGTGGGCAGAGGCGAAGAGCGGGTCACGCTGCTGGTCAACCCGAAGGCAGGAGACGGCAAGGTCCAGGCCGTATACGAGCGTTGGGGCTACGAGAAGATCGGTGAGCAGCAGCCGTTCTCCGACTCACCCGTGTTCGCCGCGATGATGCGTGATCCGTTGCACCAGGCGTGACCGTCACCGATTCCTGATCTGCAGCCGAAGTTCCCGCACCCGCGCCAGTGGGACCCCGGCTGTGACTGAGCGCTTCACCGGGCGAGTGAGACTTGAGTTGGCGGGGCTGAGCGACTCAGTTGGCGTTCAATCCCGACGTGATCGCCCCCCGGGGGGCCGCGTGTCCGGTAGGCATAGCCGCCATGTTTAAGACTTGCCTTATATAACTGGGTGCTGGCATAGTCCGATGCGTGCACGCCTTCGACGTTCTAGGGGATCCGGTCAGGCGCCGGATATTGGAGCTACTCGCATCGGGCGAGCAGGCGTCGGGGGAGATCAGTTCCGTGATCCGGGACGAGTTCGGGATCTCTCAGCCGGCCGTGTCGCAGCACCTTCGGGTGTTGCGGGAGAGCGGCTTCGCGTCCGTGCGGGCGGAGGGGACCCGACGGCTGTATGTCGTCGAGGCCGGGCCACTGCGGGAGGTGGACGCGTGGTTGGAGAGGTTCCGAGGGTTCTGGGAGCAGCGGCTCGACGCACTTGGGACGGAGCTCGCGCGGGGAAAGCGCGAGCGCAGACTGAGAGAGGAAACAAGCGGCAATGAGCGAGATCGTCGATGAGATCAACCGTCTGCACCGGGAAGTCGGAGTGCGGCAGGTCGAGGCAAGTGAGGCTCGTACGCTGCTGATGCGGCGTAGCTATGACGCCGAGGTCGCCGACGTATGGGACGCCGTGACCTCGCCCGAGCGGATTGGGCGGTGGTTCCTGCCGGTCAGCGGGGAGTTCAAGGTCGGCGGGCGGTACCAGCTGGAGGGGAACGCCGGAGGCGAGATCCTCGAGTGCGTGGAGCCGACACGGCTGCGAGTGAGCTGGCTGATGGGACCGGATCCGGGGTTCAGCGAGGTCGAGGTGCGCCTCGCGCCGGAGGGCGAGGCGCGGACGGTATTCGAGCTGGAACACGTGGCCGTGGTGCCGGAGGAGTTCTGGGGGCCGTTCGGGCCGGGGGCGGTCGGGGTCGGCTGGGACCTGATGTTCCTCGGGCTGGGCAAGCACCTCGCGGGCGGCAAGATCAGCAAGGAGGACGCCGAGGCCTGGCAGACGTCACCCGAAGGGAAGGAGTTCATCACGCGGTCGGCCGAGGCGTGGGGCGCCGCGTATGCCGCCTCAGGCGCGGACACGGAGGTCGTAGCAGCCACCACAGCGGCCACGATCGGGTTCTACACGGGGGCGTAGGATCCGCTCCTGGCGTACTGCCGCCAACTTGCCAAGCACATCAAGGATGGTCTGAGCGACAAGTTGGCCGATTGAAGCGCTCAGACGCACCTGCCCGCCGGCTGAAACGCTCAGCCCCACCAGCTCAAGCAATCACCCGCCAAAGCGCTCAGTCACACCGCCGTCGGTGGGCGTCAGCGCCGACAAGAACTGACACAGATTTGTAAAAGCGCGGGATTTCGTGCCGCTGGCCGCCGCCGGACCGGCGTGTACGACAGGAGGCCGACTCCCCTCGTAGGCTGCATCTCGCACGTGATGGACAGGAGGCTGAGGTGACCGAGACGACGCCGGCCGAGACGGCGGTCGCCGAGGTGATGGCCGAGCTGGCCGAGCTCGAGGACCCGAAGACACGCGCGGTGAACGAGAAACACGGTGACGATCACGGCGTGAACCTAAGCAAGCTGCGCGCGCTCGCGAAGCGGCTGAAGACGCAGCAGGAACTCGCGTGCCGGCTCTGGGCGACGGATGACACCGCGGCGAGACTGCTGGCGATCCTGATCTGCCGCCCGAAGGCGTTCGAGCGTGACGAGTTGGACGTCATGTTGCGCGGGGCGCGCACACCCAAGGTGCACGACTGGCTCGTGAACTACGTGGTGAAGAAGAACCCGCACTCCGAAGAGCTGCGCCTGGCCTGGTCCGCGGATCGGGATCCAGTGGTCGCGAGTGCCGGCTGGGCACTGACCACCGAACGCGTGACGAAGAAGCCCGAGGACCTCGACCTCGCCGGCCTGCTCGACGTCATCGAGGCGGAGATGAAAGACGCCCCGGATCGCCTGCAGTGGGCGATGAACCACTGCCTTGCTCAGATCGGGATCGAGCACGCCGAGCACCGCACCCGTGCAATCGACATCGGTGAGCGCCTGGAGGTGCTCAAGGACTACCCGACTCCGGCGGGCTGCACGTCTCCGTTCGCGCCCATCTGGATCACCGAGATGGTGCGTCGACAGCCCGACAAGTAGGAAGGTTCGCGCTCATGCTTCCGCCACCTTGGGACAAGGACGCGATCAGGTTCTACGACCGGCTGGGTGCCCAAGCGAAGGAGAAACGGCGCTACTTCCTGTCCGTCGACTGAGGTTCGGTCAGTTGCAGCAGTCACAGCCGGGACGGCAGCCGCACGCGTCGCTCGTCTCCGTGTTGGCGGCCGGGACCGTTGCGGTGGAGGGGGCGCAGCAGCCCTTGCCCCGCCAGGCGTCGCGGCCTTCCTTGGTGGCTATGGCGGCTATGACGAGGGCGGCGATGGGGTCGGCCCAGGACCAGCCGAGCGTGGCGTTGAGGACCAGGCCGACCAGGAGCACAGCCGAAAGGTACGTACACAGCAGCGTCTGCTTGGAGTCGGCGACCGCGCTGGCGGAGCCCAGTTCGCGGCCCGCGCGGCGCTGGGCGGCGGACAGGAACGGCATGACCGCGAGGGAGAGAGCGGCCAGCACGATGCCGGGGATGGAGCGTTCGGCCTCGCCGGTGCCTGCCAGGGCGCGTACGGCGTCAAGGGTGACGTAGGCGGCTAGCGCGAAGAACGACACCGCGATGACTCGCAGGGTCGTCCTCTCCCGGGCCTCGAGCACGGCGTGCTCGCGGGCGGAGAACTGCCAGGCGACGGCGGCGGCCGAGGAGACCTCGATGACGGAGTCCAGGCCGAAGCCGACCAGGGCGGTGGACGAGGCGAGGGTGCCGGCGGTGATGGCGACGATCGCCTCGATCACGTTGTAGGCGATGGTCGTCGCCACCAGCAGACGTATCCGACGGGCGAGCACGTCACGGCGGGCCGGGGGTGGGCCGAGGGATATCGCGGTCATCAGCAGCACCCCTTTTCGTCGGCGTCGACGCAGGTGCGGTCGGTCTCGACGGCCACCACGGCGGTGCGCAGGTCGTCGAGCGCGTGACCGAGGCGCTCGTCGGCGAGCTCGTAGCGGGTGCGGCGGCCGTCGGGCACGGCGACGACCAGACCGCAGTCGCGCAGGCACGCGAGGTGGTTGGACAGCCGGGTCCGCGAGATGCCCAGGGCGTCGGCGAGGTCTGCGGGGTAGGCCGGGGCATCGCGCAGGGCGAGCAGGACACGGCAGCGAATCGGGTCGGCGAGCGCGCGCCCGAAGCGGGCCAGCACGTCGATGTCGGAGGCAACAGTCAGCACAGCACGACAGTACATGAAATCCTGAATTCAGGAAATCGTGGACTCACAGCCCACCTCAGGGGACTCACAGCCCAACTCGAGCGAGCCGATGTTCCCACCGCCGACGCTTCCCCGTCGGCCACGTCGCCTACGCCTGGATCCACCGCCTCAGCGCCTCGACCGTGTCCTCCGGCCTCGTGTTGAAGCACAGCCGGATCCCGGGCGCCGCCTCGGTGAGGACGTTGACCAGCCGCTCGAACAGGAGGGTGTTCTCCGGCAGCATCCGTACGCCACCGCCGATCATCGCCAAGCCGAATGTCAATCCCCTCGAACTGTGGAGATCTTCTATGCGGCCAGCCCCAGGGCGGAGTTGGCTCGGTGGTCGTGTTCGTAGTCGATCGGGCTCCGGTATCCGC
>NZ_BAAASJ010000009.1:0-70280 GCF_039532825.1 Streptomyces vastus | reverse complement strand
AGAGCCCGTTGCCTAGTAATAGGCACGGCGGGTTCGGAAGGCGGCTCGGGGAAACGGGCTGGCAGTAATGCCAGAACCGCGCCCCGAGCCGACCTTACCGTCCCACGGGCCGCCAGGAGCAGGCTCTGGCCGAGATGCTGTGGGATCACTGCTCCCTCTATAACGGAGCGCTCCAGGAACGCCGGGACGCCTACCGGCACGTGACGAAGACGAGCATCAAGTACGGAGACCAGTCCGCGCAGCTCAAGGACGTACGCGCTTTCGATCCTGAGCGTCAGGGCCGCTGGTCCTTCTCGTCCCAACAGGCCACGCTTCGGCGGCTCGACAAGGCATTCCAAGCCTTCTTCAAACGGGTGAAGGCTGGTCTGACGCCTGGGTACCCCAGGTTCAAGGGCGTCGGCCACTTCGACACGGTGACCTTCCCGAAGGACGGCGACGGCTGCCGCTGGGACTCCACGCCGCACGACCGTCAGACTCGTGTCCGCCTGCAAGGTGTCGGGCACGTCCGCGTGCATCAGCACCGCCCCGTGCACGGCCGGGTGAAGACGATCAGCATCAAGCGGGAAGGCCGACGATGGTACGTCGTCCTCGCCTGCGATGAGGTACCAGCCGAGCCGCTGCCCGCCACAGGGTCGATCGTCGGCATCGACATGGGCACCGTGCACTTCTTCACCGACTCCAACGGCGTGCACGTCGAGAACCCCAAGTTCCTCGACAAGATGACCGACGAGTTGACCGCCGCGCAGCAGCACCTTTCGACGTTCCCCAAGCGCACCCGGCGACGTACCAAGGCGCACCGGGCAGCAGCGCGGAAGGTCGCGAAGCTGCACGCGAAGATCCGGCGGCAGCGGGCCGACTACCACCACAAGCAGGCTCTCGCCCTGGTCCGCGAACACGACGTGATCGGGCACGAGAAGCTGAACACTGCGGGCATGACCAAGGTGCCTGCACCCAAGCCCGACCCCGACAACGACGGCGCGTTCCTGCCGAACGGTGCCGCCGCGAAAGCCGGGCTGAACCGAAGCATCCTCGATGCGGGTTGGGGACAGTTCCTGAGCATCCTGGCGCAGAAGGCTGAGAGTGCCGCTCGTCGAGTGATCCCAGTGGACGCCCGCAACACCTCCCGCACGTGCCCGCCGGAGATAGGCGGATGCGGGCACGTCGCGAAGGGGAACCGCGTCACCCAAGCGAAGTTCGAGTGCGTCAAGTGCGGCCTGGTGGAGAACGCAGACCGCGTGGGCGCGCTGAACGTCCTGCACAGGGCCGGGCTGGTCCTCTGCGACGGTGCTTAGCCACCGATCCAGGAAGCCCGCGACTTCAATCGTGGGTGGAGTCACGTGGATTCCCTTTGCTCTCTCGTGTCTCGGCCCTTGTGTCTCGGCTCGTCGGCTCTTGCGTTCCGCTGTGTTCTGCCGGGAAGGCGGCCCGCGGCCTGCCGGATCAGGCAAGCTGATCCGGCAGGCCGCGGCCCTGGACACCGACTCGGTGCCGTCACTTGCTGTAGACGCCGACTTCGCGGAGGGAGTATCCCCATTCGGTGCCCCGCTCGAGCCCTTGGACGCGCACATAGCGGGCCGGCACGCCGCTGAACCGGGCCGTGTCCAGGCCGCCGTCGCCGGTGGTGGTGGACCATACGGACTGCCAGTTCGTGTCGTCGGTGGAGAGCTGGATGCGGTATGCCTTCCCGTAGGCACGCTCCCAGTCGAGGGTGACGCGCTTGACGAGGCTCGCGGACCCGAGGTCGAGCCGGAGCCACTGGTCGCCGCTCCAGTCGCTCGCCCAGCGGGTGCCCGCCTTGCCGTCCACGGCCCTGGAGGGTGCGTAACTCGTGAACGGGTTCGACTCCGAGGAACTGGCCGAGGCGGTCGAGCCCGAGGCGAGGTTGACCCCGGCCTTGTGGTCCTCGGACGCTCCCCAGGTGCCGAGATAGGACTCGGCGCCCCGCAGGAGGTCGTCCACGACGTCCTGGCCGCCGACCCGCCGGATGTCCTCGATCCAGTCCGGGATCATGCCGGCGTGGGCGGCGCCGTCGGTGTTGTAGTCCCAGGTGCGCTCGCCGGTGGTCTGTTTGGCGATGACGGAGCCGCCGTCGACGCTCTTGAAGGGGTACGTGACCGGATTCGAGGTGTTCGCGCCGCGCGGGGCGGGGTGCTCTCCGATGCCGTTGAAGTCGGTGCCGTAGCCGTAGCCCACGCCGTACTTCTCACGCAGCGCGTCCGTGCGCTTCGCCTCCGCGCTGAACTCCTCGGAACCGTGCATGTACTGGGCGACGAAGCCGCCGAGGGAGTAGACCCGCTCGGTCCAGTTGAGGTCCATCCAGCTGTGCGAGGACAGGACACCCGGGTACTGCTCGGCCTCGAAGATGTCAAGCACCCTGCCGGTGGCCTTGACGCTCATGTGGTCGATCTCGAGCATCATCTTACGTTTCATCATGCCGCGCACGGCGTACTCGCCGAGACCGGTGAGACCGCGGATGTTGCACTGTGCGTCCTCGTCGTACTCGGGAACCTCGGTGCCCGCCGGCAGGTCCTCCTCGGCCTCGGACGACCCCTCGCCGATCGGGTTGTCCTTCTGCGGGCCGGTGCACTTCTCCGTCTGCCAGAAGGTGCCCGTCGACAGGAACTGGCCGACGTTGATGGCCGTACCGAGCCCGTGCTCGTCGAAGCGGACCCCGCACAGCGCGTTGTCGAACTTGTGGCACAGGAACATGCTGCGCACGCCCAGGTCGTACAGCTCGTCGAGGCCCTTGTCGATGTCCTCCTTGTCGCACTGCGCGATGTCGAGGATCTGCTTGCAGCCGAACGGCTCGGAGGTCTCGACGCCCAGGACGACGGCGAGCTTGCCCTGCCGGATGACCTCGCGGGCCTGCGCGCTGTCGGTGACGATCCGGAACCAGCCCTTGCCGGTGCCGCCGTACATCTTGTCGATGTGGTCCTGCATGTCGTACGTCAGCTTCGCCTGGAGCCGGATCGAGGTCATCTCGTCGCAACTGCGGTCCTTGAAGGGGTAGACCGAGCAGATCATGCCGTTGGTGACGAGGTCGTTGACGAGGACCCGCTGACCGCCGCGCCAGGCGCGCTCGATCCAGGCGTAGTAGTTCGCCTGATGGGTCATCGAGTCGTACGCCGGCCAGTCCTTGAACGTCGGCCAGCCGACCGGGTCGTGCTTGCCGTCACCGCCGTGGGTGATGTAGTCGAAGATCGCGAGCGAGCCGTCGGGATAGTGCTCGGGGCAGTCCTTGAGGGCGTCGGCGATCCCTTTCTCGGAGAAAGGCTTGCCGCAGATGAGCCGGCCGCCGAAGGCTTCGTTGGACATCAGGTGGTTGTGCGCGTCGACGAGGCCCCGTACCTCCCCCTGGGAGTCGGTTCCCTTGAAGGGCTCGCCCGTGACATTGATCTGGGAGTCCGGCGCGGGCCGCGCGACCGGGGTCCACCAGTCCGTCTCGGCCGCGGAACTGGACGTGGGGCCGAGCGCCATGGTCATCGCGATGAGGAGCAGCGAGAGAACCGCGATGGGGCTACGCCTGCGGTGTGGCTGTCGAGTCATGGTCATCATTCACGTCTCCGGTCGGCGGATGGCGCCGTCGATGAGCCAGACAGGCGAGCACGGGCATGACGAGGTCACTGCCCTGGTTGTCATGACTCGTACAAGCGGATGTCATGAGAATCGCGACTGTGGTTAACGGAGTCAAGAGTCCGGGACAGATGACCTGATGGCTTGTCGGTCGTCCCGAGCCTCCGGGCGCTGTTGCGTGACCGTCGAAGGATGCTGAACGGGCAGCCCCGGACGGGGCGCGGGGAACTGCGCGACAAGCCACAGCGCGCCCGCACACCCAAGAACCAACCAGGGACCCGTTGGGCGTTGGGCCAAATCGGAGTTTGGGTGTTGCTGTCGCGTATGACCAACGGCTGGGCCGCCAAACGGAGTTCGGCGGCCCCGTACGGGTCGGCGGACGGCCGAACCCGGTGGCACCACCAACGGCAGGCCGGCGGCGACGTCCTCCGAAGGATCCGGCGGTCCGTGCGGGCCGTGACGACCTGGCCCGCCGGGCACCGTTGGCGCAGCTGCTGAGGGTGCGAGCCCTCGTGCCGCCATTTCCGGGCAGACGACGCCTTCCGGCCGGCACTCCCCCAGCCTCCGGCCGGGGGACCCCCAGAGCTCGCACCGGAGGGCACTAGGGGGCTTCTGCTCCCGTCTCCAGGCCCGTGGGCCGGCCGAGCGCGCCCTGGGACGGAAGGCTGGTGGGCCGGGTGCGCAGCACCTCTTCGACGGAGGAGAGGGCGAAGCGGACCGCGCCGGTGATCACGGCCTCGTCGCCCAGGGCGGACAGCCGCCACTGCGGCAGGTCGACGAGGAGGCTGCCGGCTTCCTCCTCGGCGGCGCTCAGGAGGAGTTCCCCCGCCGGAAGCAGGCCGGGGACAGGGAAGAGGCTGGTGCCGAGCACGACCAGCGCCGGGTCGAGCGCCAGCAGCACGGGGGCGATCCCGGCGGCCAGTCTCCGCCCGTACGACGTGATGGCCGCGACTGCTTCGGGATCCCCTGAGGCGGCGCCACGGACGATGTCGGTACCGGTGCGCCGCGCAGGGTCCGCAGGATCCGGGGCAACGGCGTCCGGGACCAGGGGTCCGAGGCCGGGCTGCGAGGAGGGGCTGCCGGGGAAGCGGATGAAGCCGATCTCACCGGCCGCGCCGCGGTGTCCGCGCAGCAGGCGCCCTCCGGTGATGACACCGGCACCGAGGCGTTCACCGAGCAGGACGAAGATCATCTCGTCGGCTGCGCCGCCGACCCCGCGCCACTGCTCGCCGAGCGCGGCCAGGTTGGCGTCGTTCTCCACGGCGACCGGGCAGCCGAGGGTGTCGCGGAGGGCGGTGACGATGTCCGCCTCGGCCCAGCCCTTGAGGTTGTCGGCCTGCCGGATACGGGTGTTGCTCCGGTCCACCAGGCCGGGGGTGCCCACCGTCGCGGCCCACACCCGCCGGGCGACGGCTCCGGAGCGGTCGATCGCGCGCTGCACCACCCCGGTCACGGCGCGGGCACGGGCCCGACCGCCCAAGTCGGCGCGTACCGCCTTGCGTTCGACGGCCACCGGTCGGCCGTCGAGGTCGGCCAGGCAGGCGCTCACCGAGCGGGCCCGTACATCCACGCCGATGACGAAACCCGCGTGCGGGCAGAAGCGGAACCGGCGGGCCGGGCGGCCGGGCGAACGCTGGCCACGGGCGGAGACGGCCGGGGCGACCTCGATGAGGCCGCAGTCCATGAGTTCCTCGACGATCGCCTCAACGGTGGGGCGGGAGAGCTTGGTTGCCTCGGCCAGGGTGGAGAGCCGGGGGTGCGGGTCGGTCGAGCGGACGGCGGCGAGGATGGCCGCGGCGTTCGTGGCACGCAGGTCCCCGACGCCCACCACCGCGGGCAGTTCGCGCCCGGGGGAGTGCGGCTCCGGCAGCCCGCCGAGCGGCCACAGCGCCCGCGGGGCGGCGGCCGTGGACGGGGAGCGGTCCCTGGACGTGGCCAATGATCAACCTCCTGTGGAGCGGCCCGGCGGGGACCGGTGCGGACCGCCCTGACGATAACAATCCAGCCATGAGTCCTTGACGCATGCCAGGCTCGCTCCGATTATAAAACGCAACTGCGTTATCGAACTACTCGAGTTCGCTGATCGAGTTCATTGAGCTGTCGAAACCCCGCCGCTCGCAGGACCCCCCGCGATCCGGCCCCGTCCACGGCGTCTTCCCACCCTCCTCGCGCCGCCTCCGCCGCGCCGCACACCATCGCGGCCTCATGCATCACGTCTCCACCGCCGCTCGGCTCCGCCGTCGGCTCTCCCTGTCCCGTCACGCCCAGGAGACCCCATGAGCCCCAGCCCGTCGTCCCTGTCCAGACGTACGTTCCTCACGGCCACCGGCGCGGTCGGCGCCGCGGCGCTCACCGCGTGCAGCGATCTGACCCCCGGCGCATCGTCGTCGGAGAAGAGCAGTTCCGGCCCCGTCTCCACGGCGATACCGGCCGACGAGAAGATCACGCTGGTGGTCGCCGACGCCGACGACACCACCATGACCCCGGGCCTCATCGCGGCCTTCCGCGAGAAGCACCCCAACATCACCGTCAAGCGCAACTACACCGGCTGGGACGACTACCTCAAGAGCATCAACACCACCATGTCGGCCGACAGCGCCCCCGACATCGCCCAGTTCACCTCCGGCATGCAGAACCTCGTCCCCGGACGGCTGCTGCTCAAGGTCGGCGAGTACGGCAAGGCATACGGCTGGGCGGAGAAGTTCCCCGGCCTGGACCAGATCACCCTCACCCCGGACGGCAAGACCGTCGGCACCGGCGACCTGTACGGGGTGGGTGCGGGCCTGTCGTTCGAAGGCGTCTACTACAACAAGGCCAAGGCGCAGAAGCTGGGCCTGACCGTCCCGCCGGCCACCCTGGACGAACTGGAGGCACTGTTCGCCAAGGCCAAGGCGGCCGGTGAGACCGCACTGGTCGCCGGCAACCTCGACGGCGGCCTCAACCACGCCTTCAACGTGCTGCTCTCGGCCTATCTGACACCGAAGGACCGCGAGGCGTGGGCCTATGGCCACCAGAGCGCCACCATCGTGCTGCCGGAGGCCGAGAAGGCGGCCGAGACGCTCAAGCGGTGGGTGGACAAGGGCTATGTCACCCCCAAGGTCAACGGCGTCAGCGACAACGACGCCACCGCCGCGTTCGCCAAGGGCGAGGGCGTCTTCCGGATCAGCGGCAACTGGGCCGCGGCGGCGGTGGCCGAGGGGCTGGGGGAGGGGGCCGGCTACTTCAACATGCCGCCCGTCACCTCCGGCGGGAAGGTACGCACCACCGGCGCCGGTGTGTACTACTGCGTGTCCAGCAAGTCGAAGAACGCTGCCGCGGTCGCCGCGTTCCTCGACTTCACCGCCGGCGCGGAGGCCGCCGCCATCACCGCCAAGGCGGGCTTCATGGCTCCCGACGCGGGCGCCATGCCGAGCCAGAGCGGGCTGCTGGGCGATGTCCAGCAGGGCTGGCAGACAGTCGTCAAGGACGCCGGCCTGCAGCCGTTCATCCAGAACTCCTCCAGCCCGACGATGGGCGACACCCTCACCACCCAGCTGCAGTTGCTCGCCGGAGGCAAGGCCACCGCCGGGAAGTTCCTGGCCGGTCTCCAGACGGACTTCGAGAACTACCACAAATGACCACTGCCGACCGACTGACCGGCCCCGCCCCTGCTCCCGGAGCCCAGAGCCGGGTGGAGCGCGGGGCGGGCGGCACCGCGCGCAAGCACCCCCGCCCGGCGCGGTCCGGCCGCCGCCGACGCCGGGCCGTGGCGTTGCTGTACCTGCTGCCGGCTCTGCTGCCCTACACGCTCTTCGCCGTACTGCCGCTGCTGCACACCGCTTATCTCTCACTGTTCGACTGGGACGGGGTGACCCTCCCGTCCTTCGTCGGCCTCGACAACTACGGCCGTATCGTCACCGACCCGCAACTGCGCGCCGCCGCCTGGCATGCCGGTGCGCTGATCCTGTTCTTCTCCGTCCTGCCCATCTGCCTGGGGCTGGTCTCGGCGGCGATCGTGTCCCGGCGTGCCGGGCGCCGGGGCACCACCCTGGTCCGCACGGTGCTGTTCCTGCCTCAAGTCATCCCGCTGGTCGCGGTCGGCATCCTCTGGCGCTGGGTGTACGCCGAGGACGGCACCCTCAACCAGGCGCTGAGGGCGATCGGCCTGGGCGGCCTCACCGACGCCTGGCTGGGCAGCTTCACCTGGGCCCTGCCGGCCGTCGGACTGATCGGCAGCTGGGTCGTCTCGGGCCTGTGCATGGTGCTGTTCCTGTCCGGGACCCAGCGCATCGACCCCGAGATCTACGAGGCGGCGCGGATGGACGGGGCGGGCCCGGTACGCGAGTTCACGGCGATCACCGTCCCGCTGCTGCGGCCGGAGTTCGCGGTGGCGCTGTCCATCACCGTGATCGCCGCCCTGTCCAGCTTCGACCTCATCTACATCACCACCGGAGGGGGCCCGGGCAACAGCACCGTCGTCCCCGGAATCCTCATCTACCGCCTGGCCTTCGGGGGCGGCGCCGTCGGTGTGGCCAGCGCGCTGGCGATCGTACTGACGGTGGTCATCTCGATCGCTGTCCTGGTGATCAACCGGCTGTCCAGGGAGGCACCGTGACCTCCCCGACCTTGACGACCAGAGCGGTCACCGGGCGGCTTGCGGCACCCGTCGTGCTCGCGCTGTTCATGGCCGCCGTGCTCATACCGTTCGCCTCCCTGCTGCTGGCAGCACTCCAGCCGGCAGGCGCACCGCTGACCGGCTTCGCCCTGCCGGACGGCCTGCACTTCGAGAACTTCTCACGCGCATGGTCCGCAGCCGGCTTCGGCACACTGCTGCGGTCGAGCGTGGTCATCGCGCTGTGCGTGGTGCCGGCCGCGGTGGTGTGCGCGACCCTCGCCGGGTACGCGCTCGCGACCCTGGACGTCCCCGGCCGGGGAAGGCTCTACGCGTATCTGCTGCTCGGCCTGTCCATCCCCGCCGAGGGCACCATCATCCCGCTCTACTACGACCTGCGCGCCATCGGCCTGACCAACACCGTGCCGGGGCTGGCACTTGCGGAGATCGCCGCGTTCATGCCGTTCGGGGTCTTCTGGATGCGCGCCCACTTCTCGACCATGCCGCGCAGCCTGATGGAAGCCGCACGACTGGACGGCGCCTCGTCCTGGGTGACGCTCTGGCGGATCCTGCTGCCCAACTCCCGCCCGGCGGTGACCACGTTGGGCGTTCTGTACTTCGTCTGGAGCTGGAACCAGTTCCTGCTCCCGCTCATCCTGATCCAGGACCCGGCCCGCCGTACGGCACCCGCCGGACTGGGTTTCTTCACCGGGCAGTTCGGCGTCGACGTGCCGCTGCTCGCCGCGGCCACCCTGATCGTGATCGCCCCGGTGGTGCTCGTCTACCTGTTCTTCCAGCGGCACTTCATCAGTGGCGTACTCAGCGGCGCCCTCAAGGGCTGACCACACAAGCCCTGAACCCACAGGAGGTCGGAGAATTTCATGGCAGAACTCGAAGTCGCGCTGATCGGTGCGGGTGGCATCGCCCGCACGCATCTGCCCGCGTGGGTCGCTCTCGGCGCGCGGGTACGCCTGTACGCACCCGACGGCCGCGCCCCCGAACTGGCCCGTGAGTTCGGCGCGACGTCCGTGGGCTCCCTGCGTGAGGCGATCGCCGGGTCCGCCGTGGTGGATGTGTGCACCCCGACCGACACCCACCGGGAGATCACGCTGGCCGCGGTCGCGGCCGGGGCCCATGTCCTGTGTGAGAAGCCGCTGGCGCTCAGCGCGGACGAGGCGGGGGAGATGGCCGACGCGGCACAAGAGGCCGGAGTGAGGCTGTACCCGGGACATGTCGTGCGCTTCTTCCCCGCCTACGCCCGGCTTCGCGACCTGGTCGCCGGGGGCGGCCTGGGCCGGGTGGCGGTCGCCCGGTTCACCCGTACCGGCCGCTACCCCACCTGGAGCGGCTGGTTCGCCGACCCGGTACGTTCCGGCGGGATTCTGACGGACCAGATGATCCACGACTTCGACATCGCCCGTTGGCTCTTCGGTGAGGTCGTACGGGTCCACGCCCGGCACCAGGGGCATCTCACCGCCCCGGCCCCGGAAGGGGCGGTCGCCACCGGTACCGCCGTACTCACTCACGCGGGAGGCGCCATCACGCAGGTCGTAGGGGTGTGGGGGCCGCCGGCAACGCCGTTCCGCACCACGTTCCATGTGTCGGGCACCGGCGGTACCGTCCAGCACGACTCCCAGGCGCACCTCGACCTGAGGATCACCGGTGCCGTGTCCGGCAGCCCGGCGGACGGCATACCCGGCGGAGACTTCGGGGAGTCGCCGTACTGCACCCAGATCCGCGAGTTCGCCGAGGCGTTCGCGGGCGGTCCGGAACCACGGGTGAGCGGCCAGGACGGCGTGGCGGCCGTCCGCATCGCCGAGGCCGCGGCTCAGTCCGCGCGTACCGGACGGACCGTTGAACTCGCCCCGCTCACCCCGCAGCCAACCACCGTACCCACAGGGGGAATTGACCAGTGAGAGTCGCCGTACTGTCCTTCGCCCATGTGCACGCCGCGACCTACATCGGGCTGCTGCGCGAGCGCGACGGCATCGAACTGATCACCGCGGACCCCGACGCCCCGCCGGGCGACCCCACCCGGGGTCGTCAACTCGCCCAAAGCCTGGGTGCCGCCTACGCCGACACCTGGGACGAGGTGTTCGCCCTGCGCCCCGACGCCGTGGTGGTCACCAGCGAGAACGCCCGGCACCGGCACCTGGTCGAGCGGGCCGCCGCGACCGGGGCACATGTGCTCTGCGAGAAGCCCCTCGCGACGACCGAGGCGGACGCACGAGTCATGATCGACGCTTGTGAGCGCGCCGGGGTCGGGCTGATGACCGCCTATCCCGTACGGTTCAGCCCCGCCTTCACCGCCCTGCGCCGCGCGCTGGCCGACGGCTCGCTCGGCGGGCTGATCAGCGTCCACGGAGCCAACAACGGCTCGAACCCGGCCCGTTCGCATCCCTGGTTCGCCGACCCGGAACTGGCCGGCGGCGGAGCGCTGGCCGACCACACCGTCCACATCGCCGACCTCGTGGACGCGCTGCTGGACGGCGAGCAGGCGGCGGAGGTGTACGCCCAGGCCAACAGCATCCTCGCCGACGACGGCCCCGCTCCGGATGTCGAGACCGCGGCTCTTGTCACCGTCCGGTACCCCAGCGGTTTGGTCGCCGCCGTGGACGCCAGCTGGAGCCATCCGCCGGACCACCCGACGTGGGGCGGGCTCGCCATGACCTGCGTCGGCGAGAAGGCGATCGTGGAGTTCGACGCCTTCCCCCCACTGCTCGGCGGGTTCGACTCCGCCACCGGCCGCGACCGCTGGGAAGCGGGCGGGACCGACCTGGACGCCGCCATGCTCGAGGAGTTCCTCGACACCGTACGCACCGGACGGCGGCCGTCTCCCGACGGCGAGACGGGCCTGCGCACCCTCCGGATCGTGCTGGCCGCCTACGAGTCGCTGCGCACCGGACAACCGGTCGCACTGCCGGATGCCCTTGGCACGACCGGCGGCTGAACTCCCAGCAGGTCGCCGTCTTCGTCAGGCCTGGGCGGCCCGGCCCGGCCCCCGGTGCCGGCGGTGACGCCGCGTTCCCGCAGAGCCGCTTTGCGGACGGCCGCGTCGTCCACGGGAGTTGCCCCCGTGCCGTCGATGAGCCGGGCGTTGCGGACGCCACGGTGCACGCCCGGGACCTCAACGAACTCGCCCGCCTCACCACGTACTTGTTCCAGACGACACCGGGGGTACGGGCCACCCGTACCCATGTGTCGACGGGCGTGCCCACCGAGGGCAGCCGTTGGAGGCTGCGCAGCCTGGACTCGCTCCAGTGCGCCAGGATCGAGGCGGCCCTGCCCGCGCCACCCGCCGCGGTCGAGCCCACAGGATGGGACGGCCTCGACGTGCGGCTCATGGAACTGCTGGGCACCGACGGCCGGATGTCACTGCGCGAGCTGGCGGCGGCGACCGAAGCGGGCCTGACAACGGTCCGCCGCAGACTCCACTCGCTGCTCGCCGCACGGGTGAGCCTGCGCTGCGACCTGGCCCGCCCCCGGTCCGGCTGGCCGCTGTCCGCGGTGTACTTCGCATCCGTACCCGGCCAGTACCTGGCGGATACCGTCCGGGTGTTGCCCGGTGTGCGAGAGGTCCGGTCGTGCGCGATCACGGCGGGACCCCACAACCCCGTCATCGACGTCTGGCTGCGGGAGCTGGCCGACGTGCACACCTTCGAGGCACACCTCTCCCGCCGGCTGCCACGCCTGACCATCGGCGACCGGTCCGTGGTCCTGCGCACGGTCAAGCACATGGGCCGGCTGCTGGACCACGACGGCCGCTGCGTGGGCGTCGTACCGCTGCGGAACCCGCACGGCCCTGAGCCGTCCGCCTCAAGCCCTGACCTCTCCGTGGGATAGCGGGAGCCCGTACACGCGGCAGGCGTTGTCGCGCCCCATCCACCCGCTGATCCGGAGCGCGTCGGGCCTGCTCAGTTCGTCGGCGTCCACCCGGTCCTGGAGCAACTCCGCCAGGCCGTGCCGGAAGGCGAGGGCGCCGAGATGGTAGAACTCCGCGACTCCGTAGGCGTCGGAGCTGTAGAGCAGTTTCCGGAACGGGGTGATCTCCAGCGCCTCCTCCAGGATCGCCCGGGCCCGTGCGGGGCCGACGTAGTGCAGCGTGAGGCCGACGTCGAGGTACACCTGCTCGAAGACCGTCGCCAGGTAGGCGGCCTGGCGCTGATAGGGCCAGCAGTGCAGGAGCAGCACCGGAATGGTGCCCGAGGTCAGGTGCAGCCAGTCGGTCAGCAGGGTCGGGTCCACCCGGTGCATCCGGATGTCGCTGTCCCCGAAGCCGGTGTGCAGCTGGAGCGGCAGCCCGAGGTCAACGGCGGTCCACAGCAAGTGCCGTACGAGCACCGGGTCGTCAAGGCGGCCGCTGCGGGCGAGCCACCGCCGGGCCGCTTCGGTGACCTCCGGGTCCGGGGGACGAACCGGGTCCAGGTCGAAGCCGGTGCGGTAGGCGGCCACCGACTTCACCGCGACGACGCCCGGCCGTCGTACGGCATCCCACGCCGCCGCCCGGAACACGTCCGCGTACGCGTCCGGCTCGACCCCCTCGGCCGCCACTGCCTCGGCGACGCTCTCCAGCCGTACGACCTCGTACGCGGCCCCGCCCACGACCTCGGCCAGCTCCCGCGGCGTGGTGAGGCGATCCGGGGCGAACCCGGTATCCACGCAGAAGACGTCCGTGCCCGCGGCGGCGAGAAAGCGCCGGTCGACCTCGTACCGGCCCAGTTCGGCCCGCCGCGCGAGGTACTCCTCGGGCGGCGCATGGCGCGGAAGGTCCAGCAGGGGAGCGCAGTGGCGGCGGACGGCCACGCCCACCGGGCTGTCGAACGGCGAGATCCCGGGCCAGGCCCCGCCCTCGGTGATCAGCGACTCGAAGCCCTCGCGGTCCGGGTCGGCGGTGACGACACCATGACAGTGGTGGTCCACCAACCGCAGCGCGGCGAGCGACTGTTGGACCGGTCCGGCGCTCATCTCAGTACTTCCAGCGGTACGCCGCCGCCACCTGACCGTCGTCCAGTCCGGCCACGGCCGCGATCTCGCCGAGGCGCACGGCGATCACGGCGTCGGCCAGGACCGGTCCCAGCGCGGCGCGGAGCAGCTCGTCCTTGCGGAACTCCTCGACGGCCTCGTCCAGCGACGTCGGCAGGCGGCGTACGCCCCGGCCCGCCGCTTCCTCGGCGGTGAACCGCGCCGGATCTCCGGTGATCTCGTCGGGCAGGGCCGCGGACGACTCCAGGCCGTCGAGTCCGGCGGCGACGAGGCAGCCGAGCGCGATATACGGGTTGGCGGCGAGGTCGACGGGCTTCACCTCCAGGTTCGCCGCCTGGTCGCGACGGCCCGCCGTGCCGGTGATGACGCGCACCGCGGATTCGCGGGTCTCACGGCCCCAGGCGGTGAACACCCCGGCCCACTGCGAGGGTTTGAGCCGCAGATAGCTGGCCGGGCTCGGCGCCATCACGCCCGTCAGCGCCGGCAGGTGCGCGAGCAGGCCGGCGGCGAACGACTCCGCCTCGGCCGTCATGCCGTACCGGCCCTCGCCGCCGGAGTGAAGGTTCCTTCCCTCGCGCCAGGCGGAGAGATGGACATGGCCGCCGTTGCCGACGCCCTCGGCGAAGACGGCCGGGGCGAACGAGACCCTGAGGCCGTGCCGCTGTGACACCGCCCGGATGGTCTGCCGTACCAGCACGCTGCGGTCGGCCGCGGCCACCGGGTCGAGCGCGCCCACCGAGATCTCGAACTGACCGGCCGCGTACTCGGGATGGAGCTGGTCGACATCCACGCCCTGGGCGGCCAACGCGGCCATCAACTCGGCGGTGCAGTCGCTCAGTTCGACTTGCCGGGTGGCGCCGTAGGCCGGGCCCGACACCGCGGGCACGAAGTCCTCGCCGGGGGCCGATCCCTGTCCGACCGCCCACTCGATCTCGATGCCCGCCTTGAACGAGATCCCGTGCCGCTCGGCGGCGTCGGCGACGATCCGGCGCAGAAGAGTGCGCCCGCACCCCGGGTGCCGCTTGCCCTCCTGGGTGACCCGGTCCACCGGGGCCCATGCCCAGCCGGGCTGCCGGGACAGGACGACCAGGTGATCGAGGTCGGGGTAGAGGCGAAGATCGCCGTCCGGTGAGCCGAGTACGTCGGTGGAGACGACGGAGTCGTTCGCCAGGAACGTGTCGAACACCGGCGACATTCCGACACCCCACGCGGCGGCCGAGGCGAGCTTGGCCGTCGGGATCGTCTTCACCCGGCCGATGCCCGCGGTGTCGACGTAGGCCAGGACGATGCCGTGCACACCCCGCCCGGTCAGCTCCGCGCTCAGGGCGGTGGCCCGCTCGACATCGCCCGGGCGCCCGCCCGGCACGGGATCGGCAAGGGTGGTCATACGTCCTCCTCGGCGAGGTTGATCCGATCCTCACGTAGTTGCCGCACCCGGACAACTCCCCCTGGTCGGCCTGAGGTATGGTCCCCACCGGTCAGTAACAAAACCGAACGGTTGCCTGCCGTTACGGGGAGTGTCGGAGGGCCGCAACACGATGGAATCCCAGCTTGGCGACGGCGCATCCGTGGAACTGGACGACACGCGGCTCGAGGCGCTGAACCCGCAGCCGCTGCTGACCCGGGACTACGAGACGCGCCCCGCGCTCGTCTACGAACGGCTGCGGCAGCAGCACGGCCCCGTCGCGCCCGTCGATCTGCTCGGTGTGCCCGCCTGGCTGGTGCTGGGATATCGCGAGTCCCTCCAGGTGCTCCAGGACGACGACGGATGGCCGAAGGGCCTGGAGAACTGGCGTGCCCGCTCCGAGGGCAGAGTTCCCGCCGACTGGCCGCTCGGTCCCTCCCTCGAGGTCAACCACGTACTGATCCAGGGCGGTTCGGGATACCGGACGCTGCGGACCGCGTGGGACGCGGCGCTCAAGCCGTTCCAGGACCCGCGCCACCCGCAGGCCAAGCGCCTCAGGACGGCCGTCACCGCGTACGCCGACGAACTGATCACCCTCATCGCCCAGGGCGGCAGCACCGGTGTGGCGGACCTGTCCGCGCAGTTCTCACGACCGCTGCCGCTGATGGTGGCCAGCCATCTGCTGGGCTTCCCCGGCTCGCAGGGCGACGACGCGCTGATGGACATGTGGCGGGTACTGGACGCGGGCCCGGACGCCGAACCCGCGCTGGAGCGGCTGCTGGAGACGCTGGCCGAACTCGCGGCGGCGAAGCTGAAGGAGCCGGGGGACGACTTCCCCTCGTACCTGCTGGCCGCGCACCCGGATCTCTCGCTCGACGAACTGGCCCGCGAGCTGTTCATGCTGCTCGGCATGACATCCGACCACGTCGGCATCCTCGTCTCCAACACCGTGGTCGAAGTCGTCGCGGGCGAGGGCGGAGTACGGGCCAGCCTGTCCGCCGGAATGGTCAGGGAGGCCATGAACCGGGCGGTCATGCGCAAGCCGCCGCTGGTCAACTTCGTGCCGCGGTTCGCCGCCAGGGACACTCCGCTCGGCAACTACAAGATCCGCGCGGGCGACCCGGTGTGGGTCTCCTCGGCTGCCGCACACGCCGACCCGCTCTTCGCCGGGCATGTGGCGGGGAGCACCACGATCAGCACCCGGGCCCACCTCTCGTGGGGCGCGGGCCGCCGCCAGTGCCCGGCCCGGGAACTGGCCTCGACCGTGGCGGCGGTGGGCGTGAGCCGCCTCTTCGAACGGTTCTCCGACCTGGCCCTCGCCCTCCCCGCCGACCAACTCCCTTGGCGTTCCTCCCCGTTCATGCGCGGTCTGCGCTCCCTGCCCGTACGGTACGAACTCGCCTCACCGGCCGAGCAGCCGGCGCCCGCCGCTCCTGAACCGGAGGCAGCCGGACCGGTGGTGCCGGACCCGTCCGCCCGGCAGCGCTCATCGCTCTGGCGGTACCTGACGGGGCTGATCCGCGCGGGCCGTTGATCTCCCGAGCCGGACCACGCCGTGTGCTGCGCATGAGGAGAAGGTCAAGAACGATCTGGAGATCGCCCATCGGACGCTGTGACCACTGATCGTGGCGTGAGGGCGACGCACGCCCGCTCCTCGGCCTCGGCTCGGTCGGCTCGCCGATGAGATCGATGAGGGGCCCGCCAATCGCGCAGCGCAGCTGATGGCGGGCCCCGTGCTCAGGCGCGTGCTTCGCTGGCCGAAGGTGTCACCTCCCCGGTTTCGCGTACGTCGGGCTCGGGTGCCGGGGTCGCTGGAGCGAACATCAGCCGCAGTCCGAGAGTGGCCGCCAGCGGACCGAGGGCACACATCGCGGCGGCGCTGACGAAGGAGGCGCCCAGATTGCCTCCGTCATAGCCGAATCCGCCGAAGTACGTGGCGAAGGTCGACGCGAAGCCGAAGAACATCGCCGGAATGAGAGCGAACGGCTTCAGCCGGCCGGTCGCCAGCAGGGTGCCGTTGACGAAGAAGATCACCACGCCCAGTGCCAGGGTCTGGGCAAACGCCCCGGTGCCGAACATCGTGCCCGTCTCCCGGTTGAGCAGGACGGCCACCACCGCGAACCCCGCCCCCGTCGTGGTGGCGGTGATCATGGAGAGGGCGTTGGCGACGCTCGGCCCGCCCTGCATGAACGTTCCGGCCCAGGTGATGAAGATCGCCCAGGTCGGCATGTTGAGCGGGCTCATCAGGAGGAAGACGGTGGCGAAGGCGACGATCGAGGCGCTGACCTCGTGCGGCAGTGTGATGCGTCGGATGTTCATGGCTACGCCAATCCGCCCGGCTTGGCCAGCAGTTCCTTGATGCCCGTGTCGATGAACTCGGTGTCCTTGGGGCTGCTGCCGCCGCCGGCGAAGTGGCCCCAGATGCCGGGGATCACGCGGAGTTCGGCGCCCGGGATGTGGCTGACGGCCCAGGCCTCGTCCTCCGGCGGGAAGTAGAGGTCCTTTTCGGCGGGCATGTCGAGGGTGGTCGCCTTGATGGAGGCCAGCGCCGCCTCGGTGTTCCCGTCAAAGCCGGGGGTGAGCCCGACGTCGCCGTTCTGCCAGGTCCAGAGCATGGTGAGCAGGTTGTTCGGATCGCGGCCGTCGAGGAAGAAGCCCTCCCAGAAGCCGACGAGGAAGTCCTCCAAGGAGGTGTAGCCGAGCTTCTCGTACTCCTTCTCCCAGTAGAACGCCTGCGAGAAGCCCCATCCCGCGTACACCCGGGCGAGCGCGCGCAGTCCGGTGGTCGGCCACTTCTCGTCGTACCAGCCGCCGTTGAAGACCGCGTCGGCGGTCAGCGCGGCCTTGACGCCCTCCAGGAACACCTTGTTGTGGGCGCTGGTGCGCGGAGAGCCGCAGAAGGGGGCGATCCGCTCGACCATCTCCGGGTGGCTGACGGCCCACTGGAAGGTCTGCCCGGCGCCCATCGACCAGCCGGTCACGAGCTGGATCTTCTCGATGCCGAACTCCTCGGTGACCAGCTTGTGCTGGGCCTCGATCTGGTCGTACACCGTGATGTCCGGGAAGCGGGCGCGGTCGTACGGCGGCGGTGTGTTGCTCGGCGAGGTGGACAGTCCGTTCCCGAGCATGTTCGGGACGATGATGAAGTACTGCTCCGGGTCCAGGGCCATGCCGGGGCCGATGAGCCACTCGTTGTCCCAGTGGCGGCCGGAGTACCAGGTGGGGTAGACGATCACGTTGGACTTGTCCGCGTTGAGTTCGCCGTACGTGGTGTAGGCGAGGTGCGCGCCGCGCAGTGTGGCGCCGCTCTGGGTGGTGAAGTCGCCCAGCTGGAAGGTGAGATGGTCGCTCATGGGGCTGCCTTTCGGGACGTTCAGGAGGTGACGGCGCACTGGCCGCGGTCGGCCTTTCTCGGGCCCTCGGCCGTCGGCCGGATGTCGAAGTCGAAGATCGCGGTGGGGAGGTAGAGGGTGCTGCACGCGTTGGGGATGTCCACGACGCCGCTGAGTCGGCCCTCGATCGGGGCCGAGCCGAGCAGGAGGTAGGCCTGCTCGCCGCTGTAGCCGAAGGTCGTCAGGTAGTCGACGGCGTTGAGGCAGGCGTTCTTGTACGCCATCGTCGCGTCGAGGTAGTGGTTGGTGTCGGTTTCGTGGTCGACGGATATGCCGACGAACGAGATGAACTCGGTGTACTGCGGTGCCACGTTGCCCGGCATGAAGATCGGGTTCGTCGTCACCCCGTACTTCTCCATGCCGCCCTTGATCAGGTCGACGTGAAGGTCGATGAAGCCGCCCATCTCGATGGCGCCGCAGAAGGTGATCTCGCCGTCGCCCTGGCTGAAGTGCAGGTCGCCGCCGGAGAGCAGGGCTCCGGGGACGAGGACGGGGTAGAAGACCCGTGAGCCGCGGGTGAAGTTCTTGATGTCGTGGTTGCCGCCGTTCTCCCGGGCCGGGACCGTACGGGCGCCTTCGGCGGCGATACGGGACGCGGTCTCGCCGTCCGCCGTGCCGGCCAGCGAGTTGTCGGCGAGCGGAGGCAGCGCGAGCGCCGGAACCCGGTGGGGATCGGTGTCGATGAGGGCCTGCTCGCGGGCGTTCCAGCGGGCCAGCAAATCGGCGGACGGTGCGGTGCCGAAGAGGCCGGGGTGGGTGATGCCGGTGTAGCGGACGCCGGGGATGTGCCGGGATGTGGCCTGCTGGCCGTGGAAGTCCCAGACGGCCTTGTACGAGTCGGGGAAGCGGTCGGTGAGGAAGCCACCGCCGTTGTTCTTGGCGAAGACGCCGGTGTAGCCCCAGCCTTGCCCGGAACCTTCTCCTTGCGACTGCGGTACGGGGCCCAGGTCGAGGATGTCCACGACGAGCAGGTCGCCGGGCTCGGCGCCCTCCACCGCGATGGGGCCGCTGAGCATGTGGGCGTGGGTGAGGTCGACGTCGCGGACGTCGTTGGCCGAGTCGTTGTTGCCGATCTGGTTGTCGGTCCAGTCCCGGCACTCGATGCGGAAATCCGAGCCCGGCTTCACGGTGACGGCCGGCGGGATGTCGGGGTGCCAGCGGTTGTGGCCGGGGACCTTCTGGTCTCGCATGGACATGGCTTGGTCGACGCTGAAGACGACTTCGGGCATGAACGGCCTCCAGAACAGGGGGAGTCAGGGCTTGGGCAGCAGGGCGTGCCGGGGGTCGGCGGGCGCAGCCGGGCTGCGGCGGGCCGGGGGCACTTCGCCGACGACGCGTGGTTCGTGGGCGCTGGCCTCGTGGGCGTGCAGGGCGCGGGACAGGGGAGCGGGGGTGCGGGTGAGCATCGGGGCGGTGAAGACCCTGCGGGCCTGGTCTCCGCACGCGCCGCACGGTTCCTCGGGGAGGGCGCGACCCATCGGACGGATCACGTCGAAGGTGCCGCAGCCCGGGCAGCGGTATTGATACGTGGCCATGACGACCAACCTCCAAAAGCTTCGAGAAAAAAGTATTTTCAACCGAAGCAATTAGGCAAGAGGGCAGCGCGTTACGTGCGTGTAAAAGAAGGGCCCACCGCAAGGCCCACCAAGGGGAGGGGGCGGCTACGGCAGCTGCTGGAGCACGTCCCACTGCAGCCCGTCGGCCGCGGCGAGGAACACCCGCTGCTTCAGATGGCGGTCCTGGATCTGCACGGTGCCGCGCGGAGTCTCGTACTCGAGGCCCTCGGCGGTCGCCTGGATGCGGTCCATGTCCATGGTGCCCGCGCGGCGCAGCAGTTCGGTGAGCATGCGCACGCCCTCGTAGCAGGATTCGCCGAGGCTGTTGAGCACCGGCGCCCGGGGCCCGAAACGGCGGAAGTACGCGGCGGCGAAGTCGAGGCCGTACGCGGTCGGCAGGTCCTCGAAGTAACCGGCCGAAGTCATCAGGCCCCGGGTGTTCTCCGGCCCGGTCGCCAGCAGCACGTTCTCCTCGATCAGCGAACTGAACCTGATGTGGTCGCGGTCGAGCCCGGCGGCGGTGAACGCGCGGTTGAACAGCACGGCGTCGTCACCGATCAGCAGCATCAGGACGGCCTCGCAGTCGCTGGCCGCGACCCTGGCCAGGACCTGGCCGAAGTCCTTGGTGCCGAGCGGCACATACATCTCGTCGCAGACCTCGCCGCCGAGTTCGCGCAGATAGCGGTGGGCGGCGCGGGCGGAGGAGCGGGGCCAGACGTAGTCGTCGCCGACGATCGTCCACCGCCGGATGCCGAGTTCGCCGGCGAACCACCGCAGGGCGGGCCGCAGTTGGCGGTTGGGGGTCTCACCGGTGAGGAATACGCCGGGGGACCGCTCGCCGCCCTCGTACAGCGCGGTGTAGACGTACGGAACCCGGCCGTCGATGCGTGGGGCGACGACCTCCCGGACGGCGGAGATGTGCCAGCCGGCCACCGCGTCGACGACGCCGCCTGAGATCAGCGCGTCGATCTCGGTGGCCACCTGCTCGCGCGGCGCCCCGCCGTCGACGAGTACGAGCCGCAGCTCCTTGCCCAGCACTCCCGATTCGGCGTTGACCTCCTCGGCCGCGAGCCGGGCGCAGCACTCGCAGGACGGGCCGAAGATTCCGGCCGGGCCCTGGAGCGGGATCACGAGGGCGACATTCAGCGCGTCCCGGGTCCGGGGGCCTGCCGGAGTGCCGAGCCGGACAGACGCCTTGTCGATCATAGGCGCTCACACTAGCGATTGGTTGCTACGAGAATATTTCGGGGCGACAAGGAAATGACTGTATCGTGGAATCACTCCATGCGATCCGGCCGGTCTGCCGTGCGCCGACGATCGGTGACTATGGCGCCGCAACGACACCGACGAAGCTTTGGCAGGACGATGACGACGACCCCGGCGACGGCCGTATCCGACCTCGACTTCGCGCGGGCGCTCACGCTCGTGGAGCGGAGCGTCGTATCGAGGCTCGGTGAGGCGCTCAAGGCGGAGGGTGCGACGCTCGAGGAGTGGCGCGTGCTGTCGTTCCTGGGCGACGGCACCGGCCACGCGATGACGGAGATCGCCGAGTTCGCACTGCTGTCGGCTCCCACCCTGACCAAGGTGGTCGACCGCATGGTGTCCCTCAACCTCGTTCTGCGCCGGGTGGACGACGCGGACCGGCGACGCGTGCTGGTCTTCGCGTCCGAGCGCGGCAACGAGGCGCTCGGACGCTGGACGGCGGCCGTGGAGCAGGAACAGGAGAGCATCGTGACGGCCCTCGGTGGCGAGGAGGCGGCACTGCTGAGGACTCTGCTCCAGCGGGCGTGGAGACGTCTGGGTTCCTGAGACGACTGTTGAACTTGCCGCCCTGGCCCGGCTGTTGCGGCTCACGTCGTTGTTGTTGCTCGGTTGACGCGGTGATGTTCAGCGCTGGGCCCATTTCGGTGTCCACGTCTCGGCGTCGCGTTGGTCGGGCTGTGCGGATTCCAAGTAGGCTCGGAGGGCGGCCAGTTGGGGATGCGGATTGTCGCCGTGCCAGATCAGCGAGTGAGGGTAGACCGGTGTCGGGCCGTGCACCGGTATGCGCCGCAGGTCGTAGTCGGCGGGCCAGACGAATCGGGTGCCTTCGCCGACGAAGGTCGCCAGGGCCGAGGAGTCGGCGATCATGTCCAGGAGCGGCTCGAGACCGAAGTTGGGGCCGGTCGCGTCGATGGTGAGCCCGAAGGCGAGGGCGAGTTCGTCGTAGTAGGCGGCCCATTCGGTTCCGGTGACGATGCCGGGCATCCAGATCCGGTACCCGGCAAGCGCGGCGGGCGTGACCGCACGGGTGTCGGCGAACTCATGGGCCGGTCCGGTGAGGAGTTGGAGCGGCTCGTCGAGGACGCGGACGGCCTCGACGCCGTCGGGGAGATGCCGCGCGGGCGTCGTGACGGCGCGGAACGATGCGTCGATCGTGCCCGCCCGGACCGCGTCGATGGCCGCGTCGGCGTCCAGGAAGTGGGTCACGACATCGAGTTGGGCTTCCGGATGCGCACGGTGGAAGTCGCGCAGCAGACCTGCCGGCGCGAGCCCCCGGCCGATCACGTCGACGCGCAACGCCCGGCGGCCAGGACGTACGGATGCGGCCGCCCGCTCCTCGGCCCGCAGCAGCTCGCGGGCATGTGGCAGGAACACCCGTCCGTCGACGGTGAGTTGGGCTCCGCGTGCGGTACGGGTGAACAGCCGCACACCGAGGTCCTTCTCCAGCCCGGCGATGCGCTTGGATACGGCCTGCTGGGTGAGAGACAGTCCGGCGGCGGCTTCTCGGAACTGGCCCGCATCCGCGACGGCGACGAAGGTACGTACGGCATCTAGATCCACGCCGACCGACAGTAGTGCACGGACCTCGGCTCACAACGTGCGGTTGTGGCTTCCCGGTCGAGCGGTTGTTTGACCGGTCGGCCTCCCGCTCGCTTGGATCTCGCTGATCAAGGTGAGGTTGTTCCGGCGAGGCAGCGGGGGTGCGCTGGACATGGCGATGGGGCTGGGACGCTCGCTGGGGCGGCAGTTCGGGTGGCTCTGGGCGGCGTATGCGACCAGTACGTTCGGCACGCGGCTCGCGTTCGACGCGTTCCCCCTGATCGCGGTCCTCGTGCTGCACGTCGGGCCGGCCGAGGTGTCGGTGCTGGCGGCAGCGGGGCTTGCCGTGGGGGCGGCGGTGGCGGTGCCGCTCGGCCCGTGGGTGGAATTCCGCCGCAAACGGCCGGTGATGGTCGCGATGGACCTGACCCGGTTCGCGGCGTTGATGAGCGTCCCCGCCGCGTTCGCGCTCGGTCGGCTCAGCTTCGCCCAGCTGCTGGTCGTGGCGGTCGTCGTGGCCGCGGCCGACATCGCCTTCAAGGCGGCGAGCGGCGCATGTCTCAAAGCGCTCGTACGGCCGGAGGACCTGCTCGTCGCGAACGGGCGGTTCGAGTCCACGATGTGGACCGCCACGGCGCTCGGACCGCCGCTCGGCGGGGCCGCGATCGGACTGTTCGGCCCGGTGGCGACCCTCGTGGCCGATGCGGTCAGCTACCTGCTTTCGGCTCTCGGGATCCGCGCGATCGGCGGGAAGGAGCCGCGGCCCGTACGAACCGATGCACCGGGGCTCCGAGCCCGCGACCTGCTCGAAGGGTGGCGGTACATCCTGACGCACCCCGCGCTGCGCCCGCTGTTCTTCAACCAGGTCCTGGTGAGCAGCCTGATTATGGCGACCTCGCCGTTGCTCGCCGTCCTCATGCTCGGCCCTCTGGCATTCGCGCCCTGGCAGTACGGCCTCGCGTTCGGAGCGCCCTGCGTGGGCGGCCTCATCGGCTCACGACTGGCCCGCCCACTCGTGGCGCGGTTCGGACGGCACAAGGTCATGCTCACCGCCGGAACGCTGCGTGCGTGCTGGTTGCTCGGGCTGGCCTTCATCGGCCCCGGCGCCGGCGGGTTGGTGCTCGTCATCGCCGTCGAACTGGGGCTGATCACCTGCATGGGCGTGTTCAACCCGGTGTACGCCACCTACCGCCTCGAGCACACCCCGACGGACCGAGTCGCCCGCACCCTGTCCGCGTGGTCGGTCACCACCAGCGCCACCGTCGCGGCCATGACCGCCCTGTGGGGCGTACTGGCCGGCATCACGAGTCCCCGCACCGCGATCGCGATCGCCGGCCTCCTCATCCTCACAACCCCCCTCCTCCTGCCTCGGCGTGACTACCCGTCAGAGCACGTACGGGAAGGGGCCGACAGCCGGACCTGACCCGTCGCAACTGATGCGACGGCCGGCTCAGCCCATCAACTCCCAGGTATTAGTGGGCGCTTCATCGTTTCAACACCTTTCGGAGATCACGGTGTCAACGAGGTGCCGAGAGTCTGTTGCGGGCATGCCAATCATGCCATCATCATGCGGCCCACACCGTGGCCGATCAGGAGGACGCGTTGAAGACGAGTTCACGGATCCGCAGAGCAACTCTCATACTCGGCAGCGCCGTTGCGCTGGTCGTCGCCTTCCCCGGCACTGCTCTCGCGGCCCCGCCGCGGTCCTTGCCCGCCAACGCGGAAGCACTGGAGCAGACGTTCCAGCCGGCGTACGACTACGACACGGACGGCTGCTACTCCACGCCCGCCATCGGCCCCGACGGGACCGTCAACGGCGGCCTCAACCCGACCGGATCCCTCAACGGCGAGTGCCGCGACGCCTCGGACCTGGACAACACCAACGGGTACTCCCGCTACAAGTGCAACAACGGCTGGTGCGCCATCATGTACGGCCTGTACTTCGAGAAGGACCAGGCCGTGGCCGGCAGCAGTCTCGGCGGACACCGTCACGACTGGGAGCACGTCGTGCTGTGGGTGCAGAACAACCAAGCCATGTACGTGTCCACTTCGGCACACGGCGGCTTCAGCGTCCACGGCCGTGACCAGATCCGCTGGGACGGGAACCACCCCAAGATCGTGTACCACAAGGACGGCGTCAGCACGCACGCCTTCCGCCCCGCGACCGCGAACGACGAGCCGCCGGAGAACCACAAGGGCACCTGGCAGTATCCCCCGCTGGTCGGCTGGAACGGCTACCCCGCGGGTCTGCGCGACAGGCTGAGCCAGGCCAACTTCGGCAGCGCCAACTTCGGCCTCAAGGACGGCAGTTTCAACAACCACCTCGCCGCGGCCAAGCCGGCCGGCATCGCTTTCGACCCCAACGCCTGACGTACGACGCCGGAGGCGCCGCCGCACCCCAGCGCAGATGACAATCCGTCAGTCAGTCCTCGGCGGACTGGGTTTCGGTCCGGGGCGGCGCCGTCGGCTCCGGTGCTTCCGGGGCCGTGTAGAAGACGGACGAGCCCTGCTTGGTGCGGTGGGCCTGGCTCTTGGCCACGAGTCCTTCGAGCGAGGTGCGTACGACGGTGGTCTTGATACGACGCTCGGGGTGGGCCTGGCCGAGCGCGCTGGCGATTTCCGCCGCGGAGCGGGGTTCGCTCTGCTCGCCGAGATGACGGCGGATGAGCTCAACGAGCGTGGGCTGGGCGGACTTTGAGGCTTCGGCCTTGGCTATGGGCTCGACTTTGGGCTGGGCTTTGGGCTTCTTGGCCGCTGCCTTCTTGGCTGCTGTCGTGCCGCCCTGTGCGGTGGGGTCCTTCTTCGTCCCGGCTCGCTTTCCGGGGCCTGACTCGGTCGCGGCCTTCGGACTCTTCCGCCTGGGAGTGGAAGGGGTCGCGGGTGCCGTGGCGTCTTCGGGCGGCGCAGGCTGAGTGGGCGCCTCCGAGCCGAGCGCCTGCTGCATGTTCACGAGCACGGTGTGGTCATGCTGCAGGGCGAGCAGTTGCTCCTGCAGCGCGCTGATCTCCGCGCGGATGCGTTCCTGTTCCTTGGTGTTGCGGTCGAGGTCACCGACCACCTGGGCGAGGTACTGCGACGTCAGTTCAGTGGCTGGGGGAGTGCTTTGAGTCATGGTGCTGACCTTCCTCGTTGCTTCGCGAGCCGCACTTGCAGCGGGGCGCACCGGCGTAGAGATGTACGTACGGACGGCGCCGGTTGTTCCCCCGAAGTTACGCCAGGCGCTGTGGACCTACGTCCTTGGTACCGGTCCTGCCTGGGCCCGCGGCCCGATCCGCCGCCCCGAGACGGGGTGCCCAGGCCGTCCGCGGCCGCTCATCCGCGGCGTGACACCACCGCCCCGCTCGCAAAGCAAATCGCCGCGCGGCCGGGCCGCCCCCGCACATGGTGGGGGAGTGCCCGGCCGCGCGGCACCTGAGCGCTACGCGCCGCTCTCCCTGAGCATGTCCTCACGCTCGACGATCTTCACGCGCTCCCGGCCCTCGGGCTCGCCCAGCGCCTTCTCCGCGGCGTCCAGCCGGTACCAGCCGTCCCACGTCGTGAAGCGGACGTTCCGCTCGGCGAGGAACGCGTCCACAGCCTCCGGGGCGGGCGAACCGGGCGTGTGCAGACGGCCGCCCGCGTAGTCGTCCAGCAGGTTGGCGACCGTCTCGTTGGCATCGCCCTTGGTGTGACCGATCAGGCCCACGGGACCGCGCCGGATCCAGCCCGTGACGTACGTCGACTGCAGGTGCGCACCGGTGTCCTCGAGCACCCGGCCGCCGCTGTCCGGCACCGTGCCCGACTCGACGTCCCAGGGCAGCTTGGGCAGCTTGTCCGAGAGGTAACCCACCGCGCGGTAGACCGCGGTGACGTCCCAGTCCTTGAACTCGCCGGTGCCCTTGACGTTGCCGGTGCCGTCGAGGGTGGTGCGTTCGGTGCGCAGGCCGGCGACGCCGCCGTCCTCGCCGAGGATCTCGCTCGGCGACTCGAAGAAGTGCAGGAACACCTTGTGCGGCCGGTTTCCGACATCGCGGATCGCCCAGTTCTCGAGCGTCTTGGCGACCATGTCGGCCTGCTTGTTGCCGCGTCGCGTCTCGATCGATCCCTCGTCGTAGTCGATGTCCTCGGGGTCGACGATCACCTCGATGTTGGGGGAGTGGTCCAGCTCCCGCAGCTCCATCGGACTGAACTTCGCCTGCGCCGGTCCACGGCGGCCGAAGACGTGGATCTCGCGAGCCCGGTTGGCCTTCAGTCCGTCGTGGACGTTCGGCGGGATCTCGGTCGGCAGCAGCTCCTCGGCCGTCTTGGCCAGGATGCGCGCCACGTCGAGCGCCACGTTGCCGACACCGAGCACGGCGACCTTCTCTGCCTCCAGCGGCCACGTCCGCGGGACGTCCGGGTGGCCGTCGTACCAGGAGACGAAGTCCGCCGCGCCGTACGAGCCGTCGAGGTGGATGCCGGGTATGTCGAGCGCCCGGTCGGCCGTCGCCCCGGTGGAGAAGACCACGGCGTCGTAGAAGGTGCGCAGATCGTCCAGGCTGATGTCGCTCGGGTAGTCGACGTTGCCGAAGAGACGGATCTGCGGCTTGTCGAGCACCTGGTGCAGGGCCTTGACGATGCCCTTGATGCGGGGGTGGTCGGGGGCCACGCCGTAACGGATCAGGCCGAACGGGGCGGGCATCCGCTCGAAGAGGTCGATGGACACGCCGGGTTCGGCGGCCACTTCGGACTTCAGCAGCGCGTCGGCGGCGTAGATCCCGGCGGGGCCGGCTCCGACAATGGCTACCCGCAGGGGGCGGGGCATGATCAGGTTCCCTTCGAGTGATGAACAGGCAACTCGTCGGCAACCCTAAACTAAGGCAAGCCTAACTTGGTACGAGGGTCCGGCCTATGACCTCATAAAGCAGCCTTATGGCAGACAGGGAATCCCGGTCAGTACGGCTCTGTCAGCCGGGCCTCGGCCGCAACCAGGATCTCCGTCACCCGCAGGCCGAAGGCGGCGTCGCACGCATGCGGACGGCCGGTGCGGGCAGCGACGAGGAGGGCGTCGGCGGCCCGGATCAGAGCCTGGACCGGTCCTTCGGTGGAATCGGGCAGGACGGTCGCTCCCGCCTTGCCGCGCAGTTCGAGCGTGGCTCCGGCAGCCGCGGGCGGTGCGGTGAGGCTGAGAGTCAGGGTGCTCGACGCCCCGCCGATGTGCTGAAGGACCAGGTGGACGGTGTCCTTCGGGCCGCGTGCGGCGGCCGCCACCCGCTCGACGTCGCCGAGAACGGGCAGCAGTACGGACAGGGCATGCGGGCCGACGTCCCACAGGCCGCCCTTCTCCCGTCGCCACGGCGAGTCGGCGAACGGGCTGTCGCCGGTGAACACCGAACCGAGCCACTCTGCGCGTCCCGTGAACCACCCGTCCACAGCGGCCTGTTCGGAAATCCAGGCCTCGGTGGCGCTCTGGAAACGGGCCGTGAAGAAGACCACCGAGGCGACACCGGCCTCCCCGACCGCCTCGACGACCGCCCGCCCCTCCTCGACGCTCGCCGCGAGGGGCTTGTCGAGCAGCAGATGGCAGTTGGCCCGCGCCGCGCGCGCCGCGAGCGGGGCCTGAACGGAGGGAGGCAGGGCAATCGCGACGGCGTCCACCTCGGCGAGCAGGGTGTCGACGTCCTCGTACGCGCGTGCCCCGTGCCGTTCGGCCAGTGCCTCGGCCGCGTTCCTGCGCCTGCCCCACACGCCCACGAAATCGAGTTCGCGGTGCTCGCTCAAGGCGGGGGCATGGGCCATCTCGGCCCACGGTCCTGTACCGAGCAGTCCGATGCGCATGCCGCCGCCTCTCCTCATATGTGTGCGCTGAGCCTTTCACGCAGGCCCTGAGCGTACGCAATCACCAGTCGTCCCAGGGTCAGACCGCCCTCAGTAGGCGCTTCACGTCTCGACTGCACAATTTGCCTAAGGGGATTAGGCAACAGCATGATTGGTTATGCCGAACGGGAGGAAGAACATGACACGCGTAGGGCTGACAGCCGAACGCCTCACCCGGGCGGGAGCCGAACTGGCCGACGAGGTCGGCTTCGACCAGGTGACCGTCTCCGCGCTCGCCAGGCGCTTCGATGTCAAGGTCGCGAGCCTGTACTCGCACCTGAAGAACTCCCAGGACCTCAAGACCAGGATCGCCCTGCTCGCCCTGGAAGAACTCGCCGACCGGGCCGCCGACGCCCTGGCCGGGCGGGCCGGCAAGGACGCCCTCGCGGCCTTCGCGAACGTCTACCGCGACTACGCCAGGGAGCACCCCGGCCGCTACGCCGCGGCCCAGTTCAGGCTCGACCCTCAGGCGGCGGCCGCGAGCGCCGGGGGCAGACACGCGCAGATGACGCGGGCGATCCTGCGCGGCTACGACCTGACGGAACCGGACCAGACCCACGCGGTCCGGATGCTGGGCAGCGTCTTCCACGGCTACGTCAGCCTGGAGTTGGCCGGCGGCTTCAGTCACAGCGCCCCCGACTCACAGGAATCCTGGTCGCGAATCCTGGACGCCCTGGACGCGCTGCTGCGGAACTGGCCCGCGCCCTGAGGCACCAGGCGGCGACCGCCGCCCACGCCGGACATCGGCGTATCCGAGCAATCCGGGAAATCCGTGTTCTACGACCATGCTGATCAACAGGCGGAGGCCATGCACCCCAACCCCGACTGGACCACCACGCCCATCACCCCCGAACTCATCCGCGGCGCCCTCGACTTGGAGACCACCCAACACGGCGTGCTGCCACACCGCCTGCCCGCCCGAGCCCGCGCCCAGTGCACCGACCCACAACTCGCCATGGTGGAGTCCCAGCCCTCCGGCGTACGACTGCTCTTCCGCACCCGTGCCACCACCGTCGAACTGGACACGCTGCCCACCAAGCGGACCTACCAGGGTGCCCCGCCCCGCCCGGACGGCGTGTACGACCTGCTCGTCGACGGCCGGCTGACCGGCCAGGCCACCGTGACCGGCGGCAACACCGTCACGATCGACATGACCACCGGAACCGCCGAGCACCAGCCGGGCCCGCCCGGCACCCTCAGCTTCACCGACCTGCCCGACGGCATCAAGGACATCGAGATCTGGCTGCCGCACAACGAGACCACCGAACTGATCGCCCTGCGCACCGACGCCCCCGTCGCGCCCATGACGGACCGGGGCCGCAAAGTCTGGCTGCACCACGGCAGTTCGATCAGCCACGGCTCCGACGCCGCGAGCCCCACCAACACCTGGCCCGCACTGGCCGCCGCCCTCGGCGGCGTGGAACTGATCAACCTCGGCCTGGCCGGCAGCGCCTTGCTCGACCCCTTCACCGCCCGCGCGATACGGGACACCCCCGCCGACCTGATCAGCCTCAAGCTCGGCATCAACCTGGTCAACCTCGACCTGATGCGCCTGCGCGCCTTCACCCCCGCCGTGCACGGCTTCCTCGACACCATCCGCGAGGGCCACCCCACCACACCGCTGCTGGTCGTCTCGCCCATCCTGTGCCCCATCCACGAGGACACACCCGGCCCCGGAGCCTTCGACTTCAGTGCGCTCGCCGTCGGAGCGCTGCGTTTCCGGGCGACCGGCGACCCCGCCGAGCGAGCCACGGGAAAACTGACGCTGGGTGTCATCCGGGAGGAACTGTCCCGCATCGTGCGCCAGCGGTCCGCCGACGACCCCCACCTGCATTACCTCGACGGTCGCGACCTCTATGGCGAGAGAGACTTCGCCGAGCTGCCCCTGCCCGACGAACTCCACCCCGACGCCGCCACCCACCGCCGCATCGGCGAACGCTTCGCCGAACTGGCCTTCACCACGGGCGGCCCCTTCACCGGCCACAACGCGTGAAGCACGTACTCCGGGACCTCACGGGCGTACGGCGGTGACGAGCCAGTAGCGGCCCAACAGCCGTACGCCACTGTCGTCCTGATACGTGCCGAAGGCCTCCGCCGCGGCCTGCCGGGCACGCTCCTCCGCCGCGGAATCGGCGTCCGCCTCGCGCAGCCAGTGCCGCAGCGGCCCGAAACCGAAGAGGAACCCTGTCGCGTCGCCGGCGTCCTTGCCCCAGTACTGCGGTGCTTACACGCCCTCGACGGCCACGTCGTCGAAGCCGGCGTCGGCCAGGACCCGACGGGTGTGGCCGGGGTCCGCGAAGGCCTGCGGGCCGGGACCGGTGGAGTGCGACAGATCGGACAGCCGTACGTGCTCCCCGATCGCCGCGAAGACCGTGGACTGGTCCATGCGCCCGAACTCCTGCGGACAGACGAAGGCGAGCCGCCCGCCCGGGCGCAGAGCGCGGCCGATGTTGCCGAAACCCTCGACCGGATCGGCGAAGAACATGATGCCCAAGCGACTGACGGCGACGTCGAACGCGGCCTCCTCGAAGCCGTACACCTGCGCGTCGCCCCGTACGAACTCCACCTGGTCGAGACACTCGGCCGCGGCGCTCGCCCGGGCCCGCTCCAGCATGGGCGCCGACAGGTCGATGCCCAGGGCGTACGCGGCGCGGCCGGCAGCCAGGCGGGTTGTGCGGCCGTTGCCGAAGCCGATGTCGAGAACGCGGTCGGCCGGCGTGATGGCCGCCGCGTCGAGGAGTGGTGTGTTGGCCCCGTCGTTGAGGGCGTCGTAGCGGGCCTGGTGGTCGGCCCAGTGCCGGCCCTCGTATCCGTTCCAGGCCGCGGCCTGCTGGGAGTTCACCACGTCCTCGGGGGCGGGCGGGCTGATGCACGAGAGGTACCTATTTCGTGAGAGGTCTCTATGAATTTATGGGGTGATTGAACACTCCGGGGTTCGGCTCCGTATGGGGGCAGGGGATTGTCATGCCCGGCCTCCGACGAACCGTAGGAGTAGTCCCGTGAGACGCAACACGCGAAGACGCCCAACAGGCGCACGACGCACGACCTTTGCGGCGGTCGCGCTGATGTTGGGAGGAGGTGCGCTGGTAGCGGCGAACGTTTACGCCACGGCCACCGAGAGCGGCTCGGGTCAGCAGCCGGGTCAAAGCCAGGCCGACCAGGTTCTGGCTTCGGGTGCCGCCACGATCGACTGCCCGGACGTCGGCACCAAGTTGACGGCGGTGCCGGACCAGGCGAGGGCGGAGGTCGACAAGCAACTTGCCCTCCTGGACAAGCAGATCGCCGAGGCCTACCAGCGACTGCAGAACTCGGCGCAGGCCGCTCAGCAGGACGCCGGCTTCGCCGACAACGCGATCATGAATCCGCTGAAGGACAAGCGGACCGCGACGATCGAGCGGATCGCGATCGCGATCGGGCGTGTGGGGGAGCGCCCGCAGGGTCTTGAATCTCTTGCCGCCTGTACGTTGCGCGCCACCGGTAACGAGGCCGGCGGCAGCGAGAACGGCGACCAGGCGGGCAACGGCCAGGACGCGGGCGACGCCAATCAGGACGACCAGGGCCAGGACCAGGGTGACGGCCAGGACGGCCAGGATCAGGGTGACCAGCAGGGTGGCAATGGCGGTCAGGCCGCCGGCGCGCCCGTGGCCGAGGACTTCACCGACATCACCACCGTGCAGCCCAACGTGGCGAAGGCGCAGCAGCAGAGCAACGCCTCCCGCGGCACCTTCACCACCAGTTGTGGTGTGAACGCCAACGGCCTGTTCAACTCGGACAACGTGATCGTGGCTCCCGGCGTCACCAACGGCGCCCACCACTTCCACGACTACATCGGCAACCAGGCCAACGACGCTTTCGCGAGCGACGAGGACCTGGCGAACGGTGACACGACGTGCGTGGACCAGGGCGACAAGTCCACGTATTACTGGCCGGTGTTGCGTCTGCAGAACGGCGTGCAGGAGCAGGACGCGAACTCGCCGGGCGGTGGCAGCGAGGGCAACGTCGGTGAGATCGTCACGCCCAAGAAGGTGACCTTGAACTTTGTGGGCAACCCGCAGAGCAAGGTCACCGAGATGCCGCGGCTGCTGCGCATCATCACGGGTGACGCCAAGGCGTTCGTCAACGGCACCGCGAATGCCAATGCTTCGTGGAGCTGCACCGGGTTCGAGGACCGGCAGCTGAAGGACAAGTATCCGCTCTGTCCCCAGGGCAGTGACGTGGTGCGCACCTTCAAGTTCCAGAGCTGCTGGGACGGCCGGAACATCGACAGCGCGAACCACCGCACTCACGTGGCGTTCGCTGACGCGAACGGCAACTGTGCGAACGGCTTCCAGGCGATCCCGCAGCTGGTGCAGCGCATCGTCTACGACGTCGACGCGCCGAGCCTGAAGGACGGCGGTCGTACGGTTCCGCTGTTCGCGGTGGACTCCTTCCCCGAGCAGGTGCACAAGCCGGTCACGGACCACGGCGACTTCATCAACGTCTTCGACGAGGACCTGATGAAGGAGATGGTCGAATGCATCAACGCCGGCCGGAAGTGCGGCGTGGGCGGCGACGCGGGTGCGGGCGCCGGTGAGGAGCCGCAGGACAAGCCGACGGAGGACCCTCAGGACAAGCCGACGGAGAATCCTGACGACGCGTCCGGTGACAACGGCGGGAACGGCGAGGCGGATGCCGGCAACGGCGACAACGCCGGAGACGCCGGGGACACGGACACGCCGGAGACGGCCACGAAGGCGCCGGAGGCCGAACCCGAGGTCGGCTCCGCGCCCACCAACCGCCCGGACCCCGAGGTGTACACGACGCCCTCGCCCGCCCAGAGCGATCCGGCCACGTCACCGGCGGAGGGCTCGGACAGCGGCAGCGGTGGTGAAGGCGACGACTCGGATCAGGCGTCGAACGCCGACGGGAACGATCAGGCGGCCGGTGCACAGACCGAACCGCAGGGGGGTTCCGGCTCTCTCGCCGAAACGGGTACCCAGCTGTGGCCGGCCGCGGCCGGAGCGGTGCTCGTGATCTCCGGCTTCGTGCTGTTGCGCCGTATGAGGCGCAGTTCGTACTGACGCCTTTCGCCGGACGGCATCGGGCGGCGACCGGACCTGCATCGGCAGGTCCGGTCGCCGCTTTTGTACGTGGGCGATGCGGGGCACCTCCGGCCTGCGACGCCGGTGACGTCGGGGCTCGGCTCACGCGGTGGCGGTCAGACCGGCACCGTAAGGGTGGCTGTGTAACCCTTGTCGACGCTGCCTTCGACCGTGGCCATCTGCTGGTCGTAGCCGTCGCTGAAGATCATGTCGCTTTCCAGGGAGATCTGGCCGAGGTTCTGCACGCTCTGCTCGTAGCCGTCGCTCGCGTACACCGTGTCGCAGACGTCCTTCGGCAGGGCGAGCTGTGAAGTCGCCGTGATGGACGTGGCCTTGGTGGCGTCGTCCAGGCTGCCGTACACCTCGAAGTGGATGTGCGGCCAGCGGCCCGTGTAGCAGGCCGGGAAGATGCTGGTGAACGTGACCTGGCCTTTGGAGTCGGTCTCTTGCACTCCTCGCAGGTAGTTCTCCTCGGTGACGCTCTCGGAGTACAGCGAGTAGTTGCCGTCCCGGTCGCAGTGCCAGAGATAGACTGCCGCGCCTTCTTTCGCCGTATCGCAGCCGGAGGCGGCGTCGACGACGGTGAGGGTGATGGTCAGGGCCACGCCTTCGGCGGTGCCGCTCGCGGAGCCGAAGCTGGAGGTGATGTCCGAGCGTACGACGCCGCTTTCCTTGAGGACGTTGACTCCGTTGGACCCGTCGCCGGGGTAGGGCCCGGCCGTCTCACCCGGGATGGTTTCGCAACTCGCCCCGGAAGCCCCTGAGGAGGCCGCGGCAGACGAGGCCGAGGAGGTCGAGGACGAGGACCCGGCGGTGTCCGCATCGTCACCGCTGCAGCCCACCACCGGGACCAGGCTCACGCCGGCCAGCAGCCGGATCATCTTGCGGCGGTGAAGCGTGGGGAGGTCGAAGGAGAGACCCCTGTCGTGGTCGTGGAGTTCTTCGCTCATGACTGCTCGCCTTTGCTCTTCTGTGTCGCCCGTTGGGTGTGCGTGACAGTAAGGGCGCCACCTGTGAAGCATCCACGAGCCGGCTGTGCGTTGCCCAGGTGGCCACCGGCGAAGTACCTCCTGGGCAGAGTGTTCAGCGGCGATCGAGCGGCCCGGCATCGCGCTCATCGCCTGATATGCCCCCGCGATATCGGCAGCCGCGCCCTCCGATCAGGGGCGCGACACCACGCGGCGCACGGTCCGCTACACGGTCGGTTGGAAGATCACGCCCCAGGACGAGGCCGCCATCGCACAGCTTCCCGCAAGCGCGTGGGAGACCTCACTGGCACAGGAGGCGAGTTTCAAGAGGGTTACCACGTTGCGGAGTTGACCGGTGTGAACGCGCCAGATCCAGTTCCTTGATGCTCGCCGCGAACCTCGCGGCCGATCTCAATGCCTGGCTCCGTCTGCTGACCCTGCACGACAGCGAGGACCTCGCCGGCACCGAGCCGGACACCATGCGCTTCCGCCTCTACCACCTGCCCGCCCGCCTGGCCCGCCACGCCCGCCGCCGCTACCTGCGCATCGAGAGGACCTGGCCCTGGGCAACGGCGTTCACCACCAGATGGACGAGGCTCACCCGGCTTCCGGCCACCACCTGACCATCCGAAAGACCTCGACATTCTCCACGCCATCTTCGCAGCGCCCTGTCTGACCACGTTCCGCCGTCTCGATGAACTCGGTCTGGAAGCCGTCGGGCAACGCCTTGAGCCGGATCAGGCGATGATCGAGTGCCGGGTCGCCGAGCCGCGTTCACCGATTAGCAGCCAGCACTGCCGCGAGGCCCTCTTGCAGATCTTTGACGAAATACTCGGGAACCTCCAGCGACGGGAAATGTCCCCCGCTTTCGGGCGACCTCCATCGGACGATCTGTCGGTACCGCTCCTGTGCCCAGGGGCGCGGACACTTCTCGATGTCGCGGGGATACATGGTGAGTGCTGACGGGACGTCGACCCGAAGTTCGGGATCGAGCGAGTTGTGGCTTTCGTAGTAGATGCGGGCCGCCGATGCGCCGGTCCGCGTCAGCCAATACAGGGTGACGTCGTCAAGAACGCGGTCTCTGGGAAGCGTCTCGAACGGGCTGTCTTCGGTGTCTGACCACTCGGCGAACTTGTCAAGGATCCAGGCAAGAAGCCCGACCGGTGAGTCGACGAGCGAGTAGCCGATGGTCTGCGGTCGGGTCGCCTGCTGCTTCGCGTACGCCGCGTGCTGGCGCCAGAAATCGCGGGTTTCCTCGGTCCACTTGCGCTCGACCGCCGTCAGCCCGTCCGTTGTCAACCCGGGCGGTCCCTCCGCGAACGTTGTGTGGATGCCGAGAACGTGCGCCGGGAACCTGCCGCCGAGAACCGTGGTGATATTGCCTCCCCAGTCGCCGCCGTGGGCTGCGAACTTGCTGTAGCCGAGCCTTCCCATCAGTTCCACCCATGCGGCCGCGATCTTTTCGGTTCCCCACCCGGTGGTGGCCGGCTTGTCGCTGTAGCCAAAGCCCGGTAGCGATGGAACCACGACGTGGAACGCCGGCGCGTCTGCATCTTTCGGATCTGCCAGTTCGTCTACTACATCGATGAACCGAGCAATGCTGTCCGGCCAGCCGTGCGTCAAGATCAGAGGAGTGGCATCTGTGCGCGCGGATCGGCGGTGCAGGAAGTGGATTCCCAGATCATCAATCGTCGTGCGGAACTGGCCGATTCGGTTAAGGCGTTCTTCGAACGACCGCCAGTTGTACCCGGTGCGCCAGTAGTTCACGACATCGACGAGGTCGGCGAGAGGAACGCCCTGTTCCCATCGGCGAGGGCCGGGCGCGGCGCGATAGACCGTCTCGGCCTCCGGTAGTCGCGCCGCGGCCAGTCGCGCGCGCAGATCGCCGAGGTCAGCGTCGGTTGCGTGGGCTTCAAATGCTTGCACGTCGCTGGTTGGACGGGGCATGAGACCTCCTGGCCATCGCGGAACCGGCTGCGAACCGTCGCGAACCGGCTTAGACGGTTCTACCATGCCTTCATGCCAGCGTGGAACCTGCTAAGGTGGTTCTATGCGTGCTGGGTTCCCTGACTTCCGCCTCGGTAACGTGCTGGCGACCAGCTTCACGGGGACTCTGTCGGAGCGTCATGGTGACGCTGTGGAGCGCATACCCACGCCGCACCGACTCGTCGACTGGCTGGCAGTGAACGGCCTCGCCGTGGACTCCTGCGCCACCGCCCAGCTCGAACTCGCTCGGGAACTGAGGGAGTCGATTCACGCCGCCGCGACAGCGGCCGCACTCCAGGACGCTCTCCCTGCGTCTGCTGTCCAAGTCATCAATGACTGCAGCGCTCAGGGTCGGGCCGCGGCGATCCTGACGCCCGAGGGTAAGCGGCGATGGCGGCTCAGCTCGGCTTCCTGCGTGGAAGATGCCCTCAGCGTGATCGCCGCCGACGCGATCAGCATCATCGCAGGCGAACGAGACGGAAAATTGGCCTTGTGTGCATCACCAACCTGCCAAGCCGCTTTCTTCGACACCAGCCAAAGTCGCACCCGCAAATGGTGTGACATGAACACGTGCGGGAATCGACAGAAGAAGGCGCGCTTCAATGCCAACCAGCGCAAAAACCCCAGATCAGCGGAGTGATCGTTACTTCGGTACATCCAAGTGGCCCCACGCCTACGAGACATCTGTCGCGTTGGTTGCACCCCAACGGCACCCACCGGCGATCGTGAAGCTGGGGGAGAACGTCTGGGAGGAGTTCACCCCCTTCCTGCGGTTCGACACCGAGATCCGCCGCATCGTCCGCACGACGAACGCGATCTGGGTGTTGTACTCCTATCACTGCTTGGGGAGTTGCTCCCCCCAAGCAGTGTATGAAGCGGTCCGTCCTGACTCTGAACGCGATTGACGGCGATTCAGTTGTCCTGGATTCGAAGTGTCGGGCGGGCCGTTGGCGCGGCCCCCGGGCGCCTGGCTTGAAGAGAGCCTGTCCGACTCAACCCAGATCTGCCGACGTCGCGGGGGCCGCGCTGCCACCGTATCGGCAGCAGGGGAGGAACAGGAGTTGGAACCACGCCACGGCGTCGCAGGAATCGACCCGCACAAGCGCACCGCCACGATCTGCCTGGTCCATCAGCGAGGTGAAGCGGAACACGCCGCTTCCTTCGCCGTCACGCCCGACGGGATCACCGAGCTGCTGGGCTTCCTCGGCGACAGCGAGCTGGTGATCGACCGGATCGGCGTCGAAGGATCATCCGGCCTGGGTCAGCCGCTCACCCTGGCCCTGGCCGCGGCCGGATACGACGTGCGGGAAGTGCAGCCCAACCGCGCCGCAGAACGCCGCAGGCGGCGACGCCGCGCCAAGACCGATATCGAAGACGCGGAAGCGATCGCCCGCGAGACCCTGGCCGACCCGCACCTGCCCCCGGCCGGCAAGCACGCCGCGCCGGACGCTGCCTGGGACGAACTCACTGCCATCCACGACTGGCGGTCCTCCCTCATCCTGCAGCGAACCCGCCAGCTGACGGAAGCCGAGGCCGTTCTCGTCGCGCTGCCCCTGGACATACGAGCCGAACTCCCCGCGACCAGCAGAGTATTGCCCCAACTCGAGGCACTGGAGACCGTCGTCGACCACCAGCCTGAGATGGCTTCGGCGACCTTGACGCGCCTCAACCGGCTGGCCGCCGCGCTCGACGACATCTGCCGGCTGACCCGGCGGATCAAGGACCTCGACAAGAAGATCCCCGCGCTGCTGGCCGCCCTGGGCTGCACACTCACCGAGATCTGCGGCATCGGCACCGTTACCGCCATGGACCTGCTGGTCGAGGTCGGAGACCCGTGCCGGTTCCGCACCGAGGCCCAGTTCGCCCGCTGGTGCGGTGCTGCTCCGTTGGCCGTCTCCTCCGGCGAGGGCCACGGCCGGGCCCGCCGCCACCGGCTCGACGTCGGCGGCAACCGCAAGGTCAACTCCGTGCTGCACACCATCCACGTAACCCAGGTCCGCTGCCACGAGCCAGCCCGATCCTTCATGGCCAGAAAGACCAGCGAGAACATGCCCAAACGGTCCGCGCGCCGAGCACACAAGCGCCAACTTGCCAACGTGATCATCCGTCATATGTGGAGAGACGCAGAACAGAGCCCGGCCCAACCGCCCGCGCGCACCGCAGCTTGACAAGAGAGCTTCGCGTCGGTGAACGCGCGGATCCGCCGGGCGGTCAAGGCCCGCGGACACGTCCCCAATGAGCAGGCCGCAAAATGCGTCTACATGGCGATCATGTCGCCCGATCCCACCGGCAAAGGTCAGGCTCGTTGGACCATGCGCTGGAAGACCGCTCTGAACGCCTTCGACGTCACCTTCGATGGGCGCGGACCTACGGGGACAGAAACAACCAACTGACCGGCGTCATCGGCTTCACGGCCGCCTCCGCCCTCGGGGGCGCGGCCCTGAACACCGGGCATGCGGATCGGTGCCCGTGCCCTGCGGGGCATCCTCGGCGCCACCTTCCGCATGGCGTAGTACGCCGACACCCATGGGTACTGAGCAGCAAGAGCTCGCCTCGCTCCAAGGAGCCACGCGCCAGACCACATCGACTGAGACGACGCCCCGCATCCGCGCTCGCCTTCCAGGTTTCTGTCTGCCCTGGAAGACGTGACGGGACGCCTTGTGAGCTGAGTCTCAGACCCACCAGGGCCGCAGATGCCGGGCATAGTTCCTCAGCGGTGGCAGGTCAGTTGATCGACTCGCAGCCACTACGGTCGCCGGTGATCTCCCGATACCGCGGGAACTTCAGGTACTGAGAACTCTGAGTGCCGTACTGGCCGTCAGCAGTGATGTTCTCCTGCCCCTGGGCGGACGCGAGGGCGCTTCGCGTGGCCGAACCGAATACGCCATCGGTCGCAAGTCTGAACCCGTAGCAAGAGTTGAGCGAGAACTGGAGCCACTCGGCGCCCTTTCCCGCGCTGCCGTAGTCCATCCAGCAGTTGGCGGTTCTGTCGACGCCGCTCTGGTAAGCCGGCCGGGTGATGGAGTACCCAGGGGTAACCCCGACGCTCGTGACCTGATTGCTGTTGCACTGCTCAGTGTATGCCGCCGTCGCGGAGGGTGCGACGGCCATGGCGCCGCTGAGCGGGCTGGCTGTAAGGGCGCCGATGGTCAGAATGCCCGTGGTCCACCGAGTCGAGCAGATGGTCATGAACACGCCTCTCAGATGGGGGCCCGGTTCTCCGGCCTCGCCCATGGACCTTGGGGTCATCGTCGGCTTCGGACTCTGTCATCCGTGCGGGGAACTTGTCAGTGGTGCAGAGCTTCAGGATCCGTATCGGGCGAGGGGGCAGGGCGACGTCGTCGTGCCTGCATCGGTTCTGTTGCCGTCGATGAACTCCGCAGCGACGTCAGTCACCTGAACCCGCATCAAGCCGGACAGGTCCTCTGAACGACATTGCCCTGGCCCCAGACCGGGCGTTCCAAGGTCGGCCACGCGAAACGGGGCCGCGCGGAGGCCATCACGCCAAGGAGCGGGGGTGGTTCTGGTCGCGCCAGGCCCGAGGCGAGATTCCGTATGCCTGTTTGAACACCTTGCTGAAATGGGTCGCGTCCGCGAAGCCCCACCGTCGTCCTATGGCTGCGATGGTCCGCAGTCGGCCGTTCGGGCCGGCCAGCTCTCGCCTGCATTCGGCCAGGCGGCGTGCGCGGATCCAGTCTCCGAGGCTGATGCCCGACCGGGACAGCACCGCATAGAGGTGACGTACGGAGATGTCATGTGCGGCGGCGATCCGTGCCGCCGACAGATCGGGATCAGCCAAATGCTTCCGAAGGTATTGAGTGATCCGCAGGCTGAGTGTCGCCTCCAACGGTGTCCTGGCCAGGCTGGAGTTGCCGTGCTGGGACGTCAGGACGGCACGCAGGAGTTCGACCTGGGTCCCACGACGGCGTCGGCGTGCACGCCCTGGTGCAATGCGTCGCTGACGGCCAGTTGGGAGAAATAGGTGAAGGCCAGGCGCGCAACGGGGTTGTCGGATCCCAGCGGGACCGCGGTGATGTCCCGGAGCAACCGGTCGGGGAGCGCGAGTGCTGCGCGGGGGAAACGGATGAAGCGGTGGTCGACTCCCTCGTCGAAGAGAAGTGTGTAGGGAGCGATCGATTCGTAGACGGCGAATTCCCCCGGCCTCAGCAGACACTCGCGACCGTTCTGCACCACCACGCTGCATCGCGGGCGTCCGGCGCCGCAATTTATGATGATCGAATGCTGACGTTCACCGATGTCATTCTCGACTGCCCCGATCCCTGGAAGCTGGCCGAGTTCTACGCTGAGCTGCTGGGCTGGGAGATCAACACCGACATCAGCCGGAAGGACTGGGTCAACCTGCGCAACGACGGCGTCGAGCTGTCGTTTCAGCGGGTGGAGAACTACCAGCGGCCCAGCTGGCCTGGCCAGGAGCATCCGCAGCAGTTCCACCTCGACTTCGAAGTGGACGAGTTCGAGCCCGAGCAGCGCCGGGTGATCAAGCTGGGGGCCACCCTTCAAAAGAGCTTCGTCGGCGAGTCCGGCTACGGCTGGCAGGTCTACACCGACCCGGCCGGGCATCCGTTCTGCCTGTGTCGCAACCCTCCCCGGTCCTGACCGCACACGACGAGAAACCGCCCCGGCTCCCAATGGAGCCGGGGCGCCGGTCTCCAGTAGCTGGCCCATCTCGGGCAGGACGAAGCCCCGCAGGTCTCGATTCCACAGGTCAGCACCACGAGGATGCGCATCGGCGCTGGTTCTCCACGTTGGGCGCCGCAGCTGTTGAGGCCCGCAGAGATCGAACGGAACACGTACCCACAGCGTCTGACGTACAACCGCCTCGCAAGACAGCCAGAAACTTGTCGGCTAGATGACTCTGATCGGCCCGGACACTGCCAACTGGACGGGCTGAGCACGTGGGACGCGGGCAACTTCACGAACAAGCCGACCGCCGGCTGCCCGAACTAGGGCGTGTATCGGAAGTGGATCAAGTTGTAGCGGCGAGCTCGACGAGGTGACGGGCTGTGCCAGCAGGGTCGATGATCTGATGGAGGTGTGCGCCAGGCAGGTGTGCCACACGCCAGCCGCGTTCGCCCGCCTGGTCGGCGTGGTCGTCATACGGAGGGCCGAACAGCAAGTAGGAGCAGGGGTGGTCGTCCCAGCCGTCGGGGACCGGGATGTGCTGCTCGTAGTAGGACAGCGGCAGGGTGGGCTGCTCCTCGATGACTGTCTGCCGCATCGTCGGATCGGTGAACATGGGTGCGACCTCTGCCTCGTCCCACCAGTCGGTCCAGCGTGGCAGCCTGCCGTTCACGGCCATCGGGCGGAGGAACTCCAGCAAGTCGGGTGTGGCGACAGGGGTCGGTCCGGTCTGGGCTGGCAGCGCGGCATCGACGAAGATGGAGCTGGTCACCGGATGGTCGAGGCCCGAGCGGATCGCCGGGAGAAACAGGCCCGCGTTGCTGTGTGCCACCAACGTAACGGGACTGTCGGCCGGGAGCTGCCGGAGGTGGTCGCGGACGGCGTCGACGATGCGGGGCCAGAAGGGCGGAGCGCCGGCGCCTATGTGCAGCAGGGACGGCACCCGTACCTGATATCCGGCCGTAGTCAGGTGTTCGGCCACTGGGTGCCAGGTCGAGGGGCCTACGGACGGGCTGTGCACGAGAACGAAGATCGGCTGCATGTGACGATCCTGTCGCTCATGCCGTCGTAGGCGCGACAGTCTTGGCTGACAGCAGAACGCTTCGCTTCGAGGAAGCCCATGCGCCGTCACAGCATGGCCCGTTCACAACCATTCGTTGATGGCCGCTACGAGGACGGTGGCCTCGTAGCGGACCGCGAGCTTGTCGTACCTCGTGGCCACGGCCCGGTGCCTCTTGAGGCGATTGATGCCGCACTCGACCGCGTGACGCGCCTTGTAGTCCTCGGGGTCGAACTTCGGTGGCCGGCCACCCCGGGAGCCGCGTTTCTTGCGGTTGCGGGCCTGGTCGGCCTTGTCCGGGATGGTGCAGCGGATGCCACGCGTGCGCAGGTAGGCCCGGTTCTTGCGGGAGGCGTACGCCTTGTCGGCCCGCACCCGCCTCGGCCGGGTCCGCAGCCTTCCGAGCTCGAGGCGGGGCACCCGGACGCGCCCCAGGACCGGCTCGAACTGCGGGGAGTCACCGCGCTGACCGGCCGCGATCACGATCGACATGGGCTTCTGCCCTTGCTCGACGGCCAGGTGCAGCTTGGTGCTCAGACCACCGCGCGAGCGTCCGAGCCCGTGGTCGTCCGGCTCGACGGTGAGCCCGCCGGGCGGCTCCTTCTGCAGATCCCCCTTTTCCGTGCCCCGGCGGCGTGCTGGTGGGCCCGGCAGACCGTGGAGTCGACGTTGAGGTCCCAGATGATCAGGCCCTTGGCATCGGCCCGGGCCTGGAGCGCGGTGAAGATCCGCTGCCAGGTGCCGTCCCGCTGCCAGCGGCGGAACAGGTCGTACACCCGGCCCCATGGCCCGTACTCCTCGGGTACGTCCCGCCACGGGATGCCGGTGCGGACCCGGAAGCGTATGCCGTCGATCAGTTGCCGCCTGGTCCATATCGGCGGCCGTCCTGGCTTCCTGCCCTTCGGCAATAGCGGCTTCAGCACCGCCCATTGCCCGTCCGTAAGATCTCCGCGTGCCACGAACCAAGATCATCTCACGTGCGAGATCCACTTTCGATGGACCCTAGAGCAGAACAAGGGGGTCTCCGGCCCGCACCTGTCCTGGCGACACGACCGTGGCAAGCCCATCCAACCGCATGTCGTGCGCTTTCGTGATGGCCCGCAATACCAGCGGGGAGTGGGGGAGGTCCTGCTGAGCCTCGTTGGTCATCACGCATCGCTCACTCGATCGCACGAACTCAATGCACACCGCGTCGCCTATCCGCGCCTTGCTCCCGAACCACTCGTCCTCCACGAACGGAGGAGTGCCTGGTGGAGTGCGTATTAGGAGGTTCGGCCGGAAGCGTCGCTCATCGACGGGAACATCGGGCACCGCCGAACGCATCCAGTCAAGGGTGGCCGTGGTCAACACGCTGATAGGCAGCTGGTCGAAGTGAGAGATTGCCCCCTCGCGAGCTACCTCGACGTCCTCGCGACCGAGGTAACGACGAAGATAGGCACTCCGATCCGGTACCACCGCGCCTCGCGGGTCGAGCAGTTCAGGCTCACCAACGTCGTCCACGTAACGGGAACGCAGATGCAGCAGGCCCGGCATCCTGCGGAAGCGACGAGTGGTCTTCCCCGAGCCGAACTTGCCCTGAGCGTCGCGCACCGCGAAGAGACGGTCGCCGACAAACCCCCTAGCCTCAACCTCCGCCCGGTGGAGCAACTCACCCCCTGTCGACTTGATCGGATACCGCCAGATCCGTTCGATCACGCCCGCCTCGATCACCATCCGGATGAGGCTACAAGAGCGAGGGCGTACTCACTTTCGATACACGCCCTAATACGACATCCGCAGCTGTCGGCAGTCCTGGTCACCATGTCCGTCGCCTGCACCTCGTCGAGCGACAGCGACGGCGGCGAGTCCGCGTCGTCCTGCGCGTACCGAGCCGAGTACCAGAACCGCACGTACTCGGGCGCAGAGTCCAGGGGTTTCACCCTCGGGAACAAGCTCGGTGCCGCCGCCCTTCCGCCGTGCGACGACACGCCGAGCGATGACAGCGACGGTCAAAAGACGCCAACCTCGACGACCGCCTATGCGATCGAGGGGGGGATCCCAGCATTGCCATCGCATTGGAACAGGCGTCTGATGACGTCATCTTCGTCAACGTCGACTCCGACACGAAGCTGCCTGAGATCAAGAAAATGATTCAAGGCTCGTGATGCTTGAGTGCGGGACGTCGGCGCGCAGGTCGCGTTGGTGTGTAGCGGTTGGGTGACTGACGTCGTTCCCCGCTGTGCGGGCGCAGTTGGCGGGTCTCAGCCGGAGACGGGTCGTGTTGGTGAGCCGACTGCCGCGGGTGCCGGAAGGGGCGGCCACTCGGGTCCGCCCTTCCGGCCTCGGATCAGGATGCTTCCGCGGCCCGGTTGAAGAGCCGGCCGGCGAGGTCGGCGCCTGTGACGGCGCCGTTGGCGTCGCGGGAGAAGTAGCCGCGCTGCCCCTTGAGGCCGCCTTCGGTGACGATGTACTCGTCGCCGGGGAGGAAGCCGATGCCCGCGGCTGGGTAGTCCGGGGGCATTTCTTCGTCCGATGCCTCGCGGATCTCCGGCTTGATCCCGACCGCCAGGGTGAGACGGGTGCCGTCGGTGGCGATGTCGAGGTTCATGGCGTCGATCTCGTAGCGGCCGAAGACCTGTTGGGCCTGCCCCTCGTCGTACGGGAGCGGCTCCGGCGTCTTCTCGACGACGCCCAGGTAGTGCTCAAGCGCCCACCGCACGACGGACTGGTTGAAGGGGTAGCCGTCCGGGCCGGCGTTGGCCAGCGAGACCACCGCGAAGTTGCGCTCGGGCACGATGAGCAGCTCGGCGAACTGGCCGTTGCCCGAGCCGCCGTGACCGATTCCGCGGAGGCCGTCCAGGTCGTGCAGGAACCAGCAGATGCCGTGTCCGTCGCCGAGCGTACTGGCGCGCAGCCCGACCGTTTGCTCCCGCATGCGGTGCAGCTCCGCTGCGGGCAACACGCCATCGCCGTCGCCGAGTTGGAACCGCGCCCAGCGCAGCAGGTCGCTCACCGAGGAGGCGAGGCCGCCGCCGGGGTTGTCGCCGCGAGCGCCTTCCCTGAATGCTCCCCAGGGCCGGGCGGCCTGCAGATCGCCGTCGTCGCCGCGGTTGTGGCCCACGGCGAACTTGCGGAGCATCACCTCAGTCAGTCCGTACACGGTGTCCGACAGGCCCACCGGCTCGAGAATGAGCGAGGCCATGGCCCGTTCGAAAGGCACGCCCGTGACCTTCTCGACGATCCGCCCGGCCAGGTTGTATCCGGCCTGGCTGTACGAGGCGCGGGTGCCGGGCGGTGCGATCAGCGGCAGCCCGGGCAGCTTGGCCACGAGCCCGGCCAGGGAGCGGTCGCCCTCGCCGTCGTCAATCAGGTTCCAGTCCAGGCCCGCGGTGTGGTTGAGCAGGTTCAGGACGGTGATCTGCGCCGCGGCCCGCTCGTCGGCCAGCTTCAGCTCGGGTAAGTAGCGCCGCACAGGCGCGTCCAGGTCCACCTTCCCCTCAGCGACCAGGCGCATCAGCGCGGTCGCCGTGAAGGTCTTGGACACCGACGCCAGATGGAACAGCGTCTTCTCGTCGACGGGCAGCGGATTGCCGAGGCTCGTCACGCCGTGCGAGGCGTAGATCTCCTGTCCGTCCAGGAGCACCCCGACGGCGACACCGGGAACGCCGAGCTCCGTGGCCTGCGCCTTGACGAACTCCGACAGCTTGTCTTGCGACACGGTTCCTCCTTCGGGCACTTGAACTAAGTGCGAGAAGGAGCGTAGGTAGCTCTCGAACAAAGTGCAAGACCTTTCGTGAACTAAGTGCAAGTAGGGTGGTGGCCATGCCGCGAGACACACTGACCGCAGACCGGATCGTCCGTGCGGCCATCGAGCTGCTCGACGACGAGGGACTGGACGGCCTCAACATGCGGAGCCTGGCGAAACGGCTCGGCTCGGCCCCCACGGCCGTCTACTGGCACATCAAAACGAGGGACGACCTGGTCCGACTCGCCGCCGACGCGATCTGGCACGAGGTCGAGCTGCCCGATCTCGACGCCACCGACTGGCGCACGGCCGCCACCGCCCACGCCACCGGCATGCACGCGATGCTCACCCGGCATCCCTGGCTCGGCCAGGCATTCAGCAGCCACCTCCTGTACGGGCCCGGAAAGGCCCGGCACGACGACCTCAGCCTGGCCCTCTACGAAAAGGCGGGCTTCGCCGCCGACGACGCGGACCGGGCTGCCGCCACCGTGTTCATCTTCGTGATCGGCAGCGCGCTCGGCCATGCCATAGAACTCTCGCTGAAACACCGTCTGAGCAGGAACGGCGCCGACGCCGAGCAACTGATGGCCGACGCCGTGACCCGCGCCGCCGAGACCGCCAGGCAATTCCCGCGCCTGCGCGAACGCCTCGGCACCACGGCAGCCACGGAGTACGCCGCAGCGCCCGACAACACCTTCACGTTCGGGCTTCAGTCCCTCCTCGACGGCTTCGAGGCCCGCCTCGCCGCCGACCGCGCCAGCCGGCGCGATTGACCCGCGACCGGGCAACACCCGCCGACGAGCCCCCTGACGGCGGGCTCCTGGGCGTCCTGGTCATGCTGTGCGAGTGCCGTGCCTGGCGACGGCTTCGACGGACGGCCTCGGCTCACTGGAAGGCAGGCATGACTTCCTTGACGAACAGCTCCAGCGACTTGCGCTTCTCCTCGTGCGACATGCTGTTGTCGATCCAGAAGCTGTACTCGTCGACGCCGAGTTCCTCGTAGGTGCGCAGCCGCTCGATGACCTCGGCCGGGGTGCCGATCACCGCGGTCTTGTGCAGTGCCTCCGGCTGGAACTCCGGCCGGCCTTCGAACTTCGACTCCGGGCTGGGCGGCAGGAACCCGTTCTGCGGGGTGGTCTTGTTGCCGAACCAGGCGTCGAAGGTTCGGTAGAAGCGGTTGATGGCCTCCGCGGCCGGGCGCCAGCCGTCGGGCTCGTCGGGGGAGTGGACATGCGTGTGCCGTAGCACCATCAGGTCGGGACGCGGCACCTCTGGATGGTTCGCAACGGCGGTGTCGAACTTCCCCTTGAGGTCGGCCACTTCCTCGTCGCCCTTCATCAGTGGGGTGACCATGACGTTGCAGCCCTGCGCCACCGCGAAGTCGTGGGAGGCGGGGTCGCGAGCGGCGATCCACATGGGCGGGGTGGGCTGCTGCACCGGCTTGGGCACACTGGTGGATGTCGGGAACTGCCAGATCTCGCCGTCGTGGGCGTAGTCGCCCTGCCAGAGCGCCCGGACGGCCGGCACGAGCTCACGCAGGTGTTTTCCGCCGTCGGCGGCCGGCAGTCCTCCTGCCAGTCGGTCGAACTCGAACTGGTAGGCACCCCGGGCGAGTCCGACCTCCATCCGGCCGTTGCTGATGACGTCGAGCAGCGCGCATTCACCGGCGACTCTGAGGGGGTGCCAGAACGGGGCGATGATGGTCCCGGCACCCAGGCGGATCGTCGAGGTCTTCGCGGCCAGGTGGGCGAGCAGCGGCATCGGGCTGGGGGAGATCGTGTACTCCATCGCGTGGTGCTCCCCGATCCACACGGTGCCGAACCCGCCGGCCTCGGCCATCAGGGCCAGCTCGGAGAGGTTCTCGAAGAGCTGCCGGTGGCTGACCTCCTCGTCCCAGCGCTCCATGTGCACGAACAACGAAAACCTCATGACTGCTCCTCCGCTGCTGCTGTTGCCTCGGGATGTTCGCGCCGGTCACACCAACTGACCGGCTCTTCTGCTGGGGGTCCGGGGGTTATCCCCGGGAAAATGCAGCACGGCGCGCAGGACCGCGGCGTGCACCTCGTGCATCAAGTCCCGGATCTGCTCCGGGGTGCGGCCCTCGGCGAGGGTGATGGAGACCTGTGGCATGTCAGCTCCGCATGGTGAACGGGTCGGCCACGGGCTCTTCGCTCGTGTTGATCCAGACGCTCTTGAGCCGCGTGTATTCCAGAATCGTCTCGGTGCCGTGCTCGACGCCCACTCCGCTGCTCTTGAAGCCCTGGCGCGGCGACATGGGGGACATGGCCCGGTAGGTGTTGACCCACACGGTCCCGGCATCCAGGCGGGCGGCCATCCGGTGCGCCCGTGCGAGGTTCGTCGTCCACACGCCGGCTGCGAGTCCGTACTCGGTGTCGTTCGCCAGACGTACGACCTCCTCCTCGGTGTCGAACGGCATGACCGCCAGGACGGGGCCGAAGATCTCCTCGCGTACGACGCGCATGCTGTTGTCGACGTCCACGAGGACGGTCGGCTCGTAGAAGTAGCCGCCGAGGCCGCCGTCGGTGGCCCGTCCACCGGTCAGCACCCGGGCACCTTCGCCGCGTCCGAGGTCGACGTACCCGGCCACCTTGTCGCGCTGTCCTTCGAAGGCCAGCGGACCGAGTTCGGTCTTCTCGTCCATCGGGTCGCCGATACGGATGGTCCGCGCGCGTTCCGAGACACGCTCGAGAAGCTCGTCGTAGACGGACCTGTGCGCGAACACCCGGCTGCCGGCGATGCAGGTCTGTCCGGCGGCGGCGAAGATGCCGGCGACGACGCCCATTGCGGCGTTCGGAATGTGCGCGTCCTCGAACACGATGTTGGGCGACTTGCCACCCAGTTCGAGCGTGGAGCCGATGAAACGGCTCGCCGTCGCGGCGGCGATGCGCGACCCGGTGGCGGTGCTGCCGGTGAAGGAGATCTTCGCGAGGTCGCGGTGGTCGACCAGGGCCTGCCCGGCCTCGGCTCCGAACCCGGTGACGACGTTCACCGCACCCGGCGGGAACCCTGCCTCGAGCGCCAGCTCGGCGAGCTTGAGCACCGTGGCCGACGTGTACTCCGAGGGCTTGACCACGACGGTGTTGCCGGCGCAGAGCGCGGGCGCCAGTTTGCTGCTGGTCAACGTCAGCGGAGAGTTCCAGGGCGTGATCGCGCCGACCACACCGAGGGGCTCACGGGCCGTGTAGTTCAGCACCTGGCGGTCGGAGGTGGGGATGAAGTCGCCGTGGATTTTGTCGGCCAGCCCGGCGTAGTAGTAGTAATACTCCGGCAGGGTGGCCAGCTGCCCGCGCATCTCGCGCAGCAGTTTGCCGTTGTCCTGCGTCTCCATGCGGGCCAGGTCTTCGGCGTTCGCGGCGATCAGGTCACCCAGGCGCCGCAGCAGATGTCCGCGTCGCGTCTGGCTGAGGTCGCGCCAGCGCGGGTCCTCGAACGCCTTCCTCGCGGCGGCCACAGCTCGCTCGATGTCGCTGGCGTTCCCGCGTGCTGCCCGATAGGGCACCTCGCGCGTGGCCGGGTTGGTGCTCTCGAAGTACTCGCCCGATGCGGGGTCGACCCACGTCCCGCCGATGAAGTGCTGCAACGTGGTGAGGTCAGACATGTGCGCACTCTCCGATGAAGGTGGTGAGGGAGCCGACGAACGCCTCGGGGCGCTCGACGGGCAGCATGTGACGTGCCTGGGGGATGACCTCGGCGCGGCAGTCGGGCAGCGCCGCGGCGAGCCGGTGGGTCATCTCGGGGGTGGACCCGGGATCGTTCTCGCCCGTCACCGCCAGGGCGCGTACGGCGATCGTGGCCAGGTCCGGTGCGATGTCGGCGTCCGCTGTGGCGAAGACGCGATAGCAGTTGAGGAAGGACCTGAGGTCGTTGGCAAGGAGCGTGGCCTGGGTGCGGGCCACCTGGTCGGGGCCGACGCCGGTGCCGGCGTACCACCGCTTCAGGGATGCGGCCGCACTCGCCGTGAAGTCGGCCTCGGCTGTGCGCAGCCGGTCGAGTACGGACTCCCGCTCCTCGGCCGTACGCTCGCACACCGAACTGACCGAGGTGAGCGTGGCCGCCAACTCCCGGTGGTGCAGCGCCACATGCTGGGCGACCAGGGCACCCAGTGAGAATCCGACCAGGTGCGAGCCGGCCGGAATCTCACCGACCACCCCGTCGGCCAGGTCTGCGAGTGTCACCCCGTCGCTCACCGGCGGGCGAGTGCCGTGGCCCGGCAGGTCGGGGGCGATCACGGTGAAGCGGGCGGCCAGGAGTGCGGCGGCCGGCTCCCACATGGTGTGGTCGAGCCCGACGCCGTGCAGCAGGACCACGGTGGGCTTGCTCATGAACGCCTACTGCTCGGTCGAAAGCGGTGCCAGGCGCTGCTGGGGGCGCCCCTGGGCGGCCGCGGCAAGCGCGATGACGATCTCGTTCGGGTGGGGAGCGTCGCTGATCCGGACCTCGACGGTCTGGTGGTGCGAACGGATCGTGGCGTCGGTGATGTGCTTCAGCGGGATGTCGAAGACGATGCCGGCGGGCCCGCGCTTCTCGACGGCCGGCAGCAGGGTGGTGGCGTTTGCGGCCTTGCGGAAGTGGTCGCCGAACTTGAGCGTGTGGATCAGAGCCGAGCCGTGCTCGACCTCGCCGTCCAGGCCGACGATGGCCGCCTTGCCGTACGCCTCTGCGGGGGCCTCCAGGGCGTCGAGGACCGCTGGGGCCAGCAGTGCTCCGAGGTCGGAGGCGTTCGCGTCGATTCCGGGAGTGAGGTCCTCGACGAAACCCCGGCCGGCCCATGGGTTCTCGATCACGGCCGCGACGACGGCGACCCGGGCGGGGCGGTTGACCTCACGTCCGCCCTCGATGCGGATCTCCTCGACGACGGTCACGATCTTGCGGACGTTCATGAAGGAACTACCTCCAGGGTTTCGGTGCTGACGACGGGGTCGGTCATGCGGTCCCCGATACGGGGGTGCGGGCGCGGCCCCGTCGACGCGGCGGCGATGACCACGATCTCGTCCGCACGCGGGGCGTCGGAAACACGGGCACTGATGGTCTGGTAGTGACTGCGAGTCGCGGCATGTGTCTTGTGCCAGAGCGGGACGATCAGTGTCTCGCCGGCCTCGGCGCGTGTGTCGGCGAAGCAGATGATCGACTCGCCCTGGAGGAACTCCCGGACCAGGTTGCCGAAGTACGGAGTGTGGATGAGGGCTCCGGCGTGCTCGATCTCGCCCGCTGTGCCGACGATGGCGGCCTTGCCGAACGATTCGATCTCGTCCACGCCGCCGAGGGCGCCGATGAGCCGCCCGGTCAGCAACTTCGCCAGCACCGGGGCGACTTGGCCCTGCTGTTCGGACAGGTCGGCCGAGGGGCCGACGCCCACCCAGGGGTTCCGTATGACGGCGGCGACGCTGGCTCGTCGTGCGGGCTGCGCAGGCGCCTCGCCCGCCTCGGTGAGGACGACGTCGCGGTAGAGCACGAGTTTGCGGAGAACGATGCTGTCGTCAGGACGATCCATGATGCGCTCTTGCATGCCACAGGACGATAGGGACCCCTCCTGCATCGGTCAAGATGTCGAGCTGGAGGGCTCCATCGAGTCCCTTCTCGGTAGCTGCATGTATTCCGTTTAGTGCCATTGACCTGTGTGTTTACGTGCGACGGCGCACGAATTTACGATTCGCTTACAGCGGCCTCTTGACGCTCAATCCGCGACCTGCCTTACTGCCACTTGTATGCCAGCATTGGTGGCCATCGGGCCCCGCGGACCCAAGGAGTTTCATGTCCAGTCACCTTGGAACGGGTGCGGAAACGACGTCCGCGACGCTGTCGGGGAGCGGTGGGGAAAGCACCCCGGATGGCACAGGTGCCGGCCACGACGGCGGCGGCAGGCTCGGCTCCGTTTTCTGGACCTCGCTCGGTTTCTCCGCCGTCTTCGTAGCCTGGGCGGTGCTCTTCACCGACAACCTGAACGAGGTCACGAACGACTCGCTGAACTGGGTGACGGCCACGTTCGGCTGGAGCTACCTGGTGGTCACGCTCGCCATCCTGGTCTTCCTGGTGTTCCTGGCCTTCAGCCCCGCAGGCGACATCCGACTGGGCAAGGACGGCGACCGTCCCGAGTTCTCGACGCTGACCTGGTTCGCCATGATCCTCAGCGCGGTCATGGGTATCGGACTGGTCTCGTACGGCGTCGCCGAGCCGATCTCCCACCTGGCGACGCCACCGCACGGTCTCGCCGAGCCGAACACGCCGGCGGCAGCGGTGCGCGCCCTCCAGTACTCCTACTTCGACTGGGGCCTGCACGCCTGGGCGATCTTCGCCGTCTTCGGTCTGGCCATCGCGTACTCGACCTACCGCAAGGGCCGGCGCACCCTGGTGAGCCAGTTGTTCGTGCCGCTGCTCGGCGACCGCGTGAACGGGCCGATCGGCAAGGCGATCGACGTGCTCGCCGTGTTCGCGACGCTCTTCGGCACCACGACGTCCCTGGGCCTTGGAGCTCTCCAGGTCAACAACGGTCTCGGCCGGTTGTTCGGGGTGCCGGTCAACTCGGTGAGCCAGGTGCTCATCATCGCCGCCGTCACATCGGTCTTCACGCTCTCGGCGGTGACCGGTGTCAGCAAGGGCATCAAGTTCCTGAGCCAGGGCAGTTCGCTGCTGGCGGGCGCGCTGTTCGTCTTCATGCTGATCGTCGGCCCGGCCGTGTTCATCGCCAACCTGTACATCGAGTCCGTGGGCCAGTGGGCCACCGACTTCTTCCGTATGAGCCTGCAAGGCACCGCGTTCGGCGGGCTCGAGTGGATGCAGTGGTGGACCTACTTCATGATGGCCTGGTGGGTCTCCTGGGGCGCCTTCGTCGGCGTCTTCCTGGCCCGTATCTCGCGTGGCCGCACCATCCGCGGCTTCGTCACGGGCGTCCTGGTCGTCCCCAGCGTGGTGTTCTTCACCTGGTTCACCGTCTTCGGCGGTACGGCGATCCACCTCGACCTGTTCGAGGGCGGCGACGTCGCCAAGCAGACCACGGCTGACATCAACAGCGCGTTCTTCGCGACCCTCGACCACTTCCCGCTCGCCACTGTCACATCGGTGATCGCGATCATCCTGGTCGTGATGTTCTTCGTCTCCGGCGCGGACGCCAACACCTACGTGCTGTCCATGATGACCTCGGACGGATCGCTCACCCCGCGTCGTCCGGTGCTCATCCTCTGGGGTGTCCTCACCGGTGTCACCGCCGTCGTCCTCATGCTCGCCGGCGGACTGAACGCTCTTCAGAACACCGTCATCGTGACGTCCTTGCCCTTCCTCGTGATCATCGCCGGCCTGGCGGTGGCCTTCTGGAAGGAGCTGAGCGGAGACAGAAAGGAGAAGACCGATGTCGCACTCTGACGCCCGTCGTGGGCTCATCGAGAAGGTGTGGGCCGCGGCCTGGGGCCAGGGTGACGTCGATGCCCTCGACGCGCTGCTGAGCCCGGCGTACCTCCGCCACGGCGGGGACCCGCACCCGCAGAACCTGGACACCTTCAAAGCCGCGATCGTCTCGACCCGAGCCGCCTTCCCGGACCTGGTCACGACCATCGACGACATCGTCGTCGAAGGCGACAGGGCCGCGATCCGCTGGCACAGCAGCGGAACCCATGTGAACTCGTTCCTCGGCGTCCCTCCCACCAAGCGGCACGTCGAGGTCAGCGGCGCCACGTTCGCCCGCTTCGAGCGGGACCGGATCGTCGCGGAGCATGTGACGTGGGATCCCCGGGCGCTGCTCTCGGCGCTCGGCGTCATCCGGGTGGGACAGGACTGACGATCAAGATGACTAGGAGCATCTCCATGGCCCCGCTTGCCTCGAAGCCCGACCTCGATGTGATGAAGCAGGTCAACCGGCAGTTCGTCACCGGTGTCACGGTCGTGACCGCGATGGACGCAGGGACCCCCAGAGGGCTGGCCGTCAACGCGTTCTCGAGCATCTCGCTCGACCCCGCCACGGTGATGGTGTGCGTCCAGCGCACCTCGTCCACCCACGACTGCCTGTTCCGGGCGGACCACCTCGCGATCAACATCCTGTCCACGGACCAACTCGATGTCGTCCGTACGTTCGCAAGCAAGGCCGACGACAAGTTCAAGGACCTGGACTGGGAGAGCGGCCCGTTCGGCAGCCCGCTGATCGCCCGGAGCAGTGCGCAGATGGAGGCCGAGATCCGCGAGCGGCTGCAGGCCAGCACCCACACCGTGTTCATCTGCCGAGTGGTGCACGCTGCGGTCGCCGAGCACCATCCGATGGTCTACAGCGCGGGTAAGTTCTTCGACGGCGGCGCGCTCGCGCCGCTGGGATGACCGGCGGGCGGCTCGGGAGACGGAGGATGGTTCGGTGAATCGCGCAACGAGCGAACCGAAGTGGGGGTCCCCCCGGCCGGAGGCTGGGGGAGGGTCGATGCAGGCCAGGGTGATCGCCGAAATGCGCCGGCGGATCATCAAGGGAGACATCGAGCCCGGGGCTCCGCTGTCGGAGCTCGCTCTCGCGGAAGAGTTCGGTGTCAGTCGTACGCCGGTACGCGAAGCCCTCAAGCAGCTGCAGACCGAAGGACTGGTGGAAATCCGGCCCCGCGTCGGGACGTTCGTCACCACTCCCTCCCGTCGCGAAATAACCGAGCTCTTCGAGATGAAGGAGCTCCTCGAGGGCGCGGCCGCCCGCCTTCTCGCCCGGCGGGGCCGGGTTCCGGAGATCGACATGCTCGAGCGCAACCTGCGCGAGGCCGATGAAGCGGTGGCAGGGGACGACCGGGAGCGGTACGCGGAGTTGGTCCAGGAGTTCCACGACCTGCTCATCGCCGGGGCCGACAACAGCAAGTTGGAAGCCCATTACCGGATGCTGATGAATCAGCTGGCCTACTCCCGGCTGGTGAACACGTCGCTGAGTCAGCCGGGCCGCCCCCTTCAGTCGGACCGTGAACACCACCTCGTCCTGGAGCTGATCCTGGAGAAGGACGGCGACAGCGCCGAGCACGTGATGCGTGAGCACGTCAGGGCCAGCCGGCGTGCTCTGCTGGCGGGGCTGCCCATCGGCGGTGCGAACGAGAGGTTCGGCACGGCAGGTTCCTGATACGGGCCGTCCGGCGGTTCGTCCGATACGGCTGCCATCGAATGGTCTTCCGCCCTCTCCTGACGGTGCATCAGGGCCGGGTTCCGCCTCTTCGGGGGCGGTGCCCGGCCCCTCGGCTTACGGGGACCTTCCACCGCTGAAATCCGTCCGTAACACCAAGAGTGTCTACTCGTAGGCAACGATGATTCATCCTAGTGGACACTCCATCCCGGCCAGGGAGGCCCCATGACGACCGACCCAGCAGCGGACGCCCCCGATCTCGCCGAGTTGGTCCGCGCCGACGGCATCGAGTTCGTACTGGCCGTCTTCGTCGACCTGACCGGCAAGCCGTGCGCCAAGCTCGTCCCGGCCCAGGCCGTCGAGGAACTCCGCGACGAGGGCGTCGGGTTCGCCGGTTACGCGGCCGGCGCTCTCGGCCAGCAGCCGAGCGACCCCGACGTCATCGCACGGCCGGACGCCTCCTCGTACACACCCGTCCCCTTCATCAAGCCCGGCCTCGCCCTCGTCCACTGCGACCCGCACGTGGAGGGCGAACCCTGGCCCTACGCGCCCCGCGTCATCCTGCGCAGGCTCCTGGAGCGGGCCGCGGACCAGGGGCTGTCGATGTCCGTCGGCGCCGAGGTCGAGTACTTCCTGGTCAACCGCGACGAGCACGGCGTGCTCAGCGTCGCCGACACCAAGGACACCGCAGCCCAACCCTGTTATGACGCACGGGGACTGACCCGGATGTACGACCACCTCACCGCGGTCTCCAGCGCCATGAACTCCCTCGGCTGGGGCAACTACGCCAACGACCACGAGGACGGCAACGGCCAGTTCGAGCAGAACTTCAAGCACGCCGACGCCCTCACCACCGCCGACCGGGTCATCACCATGCGGTACCTGGTCTCGATGCTCGCCGAACAGCGGGGCATGACCGCCACGTTCATGCCGAAGCCGTTCACCGACCGCACCGGCACCGGCATGCACTTGCACATGTCGCTGTGGCGGGGTGACGAACCCGCCTTCCCCGACGCCACCGACGGGCGCGGGCTCGGTCTGTCCTCGCTCGCCTACTCCTTCGTCGCCGGGGTTGTCGAGCATGCGCGGGCGCTCCAGGCCGTGATCGCGCCGACCGTCAACTCGTACAAGCGCACCGGCGCGGTCTCCACCCGCTCGGGAGCCACCTGGTCGCCACGCATGGCGGGCTACGGCGGCAACGATCGCACCCACTTCGTCCGCGTCCCCGACGGCAACCGCATCGAGCTGCGCGGCGGAGACGGCGCCGCCAACCCCTACCTCGCCGCTGCCGCCGCCCTCGCCGCGGGCCTCGACGGCATCGAACGCGGCCTCGACCCGGGCGAGCCCGGCGCGGCCGGCAAGGGCCCGGAACTCCCGCCCACCCTGCTGCACGCCGTCGAGGCCCTCCAGGCGGACGACGTGATCAGCGGCGCGCTGGACGCAGTAGGCACCGGGGTCAGCCGGTACTTCGCCGACCTGAAGCGCGAGGAGTTCTTCGACTGGCACGCCACGGTCGGCCCCTGGGAGCTCGACCGCTATCTGACCGCCTTCTGAAGGGACTTGAGATGTGCGGAATCGTGGGGCTCCACCTGCGCGAGCCCTCCCTCGAACCCCGGCTCGGCGCGCTGCTGGCCGCGATGCTGGGACAGGTCGTCGAACGCGGCCCGGATTCGGCGGGAGTTGCGGTCTACGGTGACCCGCGCCTGTCTCCGCCAGGACGTGCCGTCGTCTCGCTGCTCGGGGCCACGCCGGCCGAGGCGGAGGCCGCGCTGCCCGGCGCCGTGGCCGTCGCGGCCGACGCCACCACGGTCGTGCATGCGGATCTTTCCATCGCCGACCTGCTCGCAGCCGTCTCGGCCGCGCTGCCCCACGCCACCGTCATCGGCTCGGGCACGGATATGGCCGTACTCAAAGGCACCGGAAATCCAGTGCGGTTGGCGGAGTCCTTCGGGCTCGCCGCTGTCACCGGCTGGCAGGGCGTCGGCCACACCCGGATGGCCACCGAGTCCGCCGTCACCCCCGAGGGCGCGCACCCCTTCTCCGTCGGCCCCGGCCAGTGCCTGGTGCACAACGGCTCCTTCGCCAACCACGCCACCATCCGGCGTGAACTGCGCGCCCAGGGCGTCGAGTTCGACAGCGAGAACGACTCCGAGGTCGGCGCGCGGTTCATCGCACACCAACTCGCCCAGGGCGCCGACCTGGAGAAGGCCCTGCGGTTGCTGTGCGAGCGGTTCGACGGCTTCTACACGCTGCTCGTGTCCACCGGCGACTCCTTCGCGGTCGTCCGCGACGCGATCGCCTGCAAGCCGGCGCTCGTCGCCGAAACCGACGCGTGGGTCGCGATGGCCTCCGAGTACCGGGCGCTGGACGTCCTGCCGGGCATCGAGAACGCCCGCATCTTCGAACCCGAGCCGGAAGAGGTGTACGTATGGCGACGCTGATCGACCTGGCCGAGACTCCCGTGCGGGACCTCAACCAGGCCCTGCACACCCCCGACGCGACGTCCTGGCGAGTCCTCAACCCGCGCGGCGCGCACGCCGTGGCCTGCGGGATCCGTGAGGACCACACCGTCGACGTCGAGGGCCACGTCGGCTACTACTGCGCCGGCATGAACCAGCACGCCACGGTCACCGTTCGCGGCAACGCCGGCACCGGGGTGGCCGAGAACATGATGTCCGGCACGGTTCGCGTGCGCGGCAACGCGTCTCAGTCGGCCGGGGCCACCGCCCACGGCGGCCTGCTCGTGATCGACGGGGACGCCTCCGCGCGGTGCGGGATCTCCATGAAGGGCGTGGACATCGTCGTCGGCGGCAGCGTCGGCCACATGAGCGCCTTCATGGGGCAGGCCGGGCGGTTGGTCGTGTGCGGGGATGCAGGCGAGGCCCTCGGCGACTCCCTGTACGAGGCCCGGATCTATGTGAGGGGCACGGTCAAGTCCCTCGGCGCCGACTGCGTCGAGAAGGAGATGGGCGCCGAACACCTCGCAGAGCTCGCTGACTTGCTCAAGGCGGCCGAGCGTGACGAGAACCCCGCCGACTTCCGCCGGTACGGCTCGGCCAGGCAGCTGTACCACTTCAAGGTCGACAACACAGCAGCCTATTAGCTCCGCTGGAAATACCGTCCCAACACTGCGGGCCGAGTGTGGCTGGTCGCGCAGTTCCCCGCTCCCCTTTGGGGCGCGACACCTCGCCGTTACCAGAGGAGTTCAGCCATGGAACCCGCATCCCACGGCCTGCGCGAGTCCGCCACCTTCGACCGCGCCACCATCCACGCCATCCAGCGCGCCGCCGAGACCGGCATCTACGACATCCGCGGCTGGGGCGCCAAGCGGAGACTCCCGCACTTCGACGACCTGTTGCTGCTCGGCGCCTCCATGTCCCGCTATCCGCTGGAGGGTTACCGCGAACGCTGCGACACGGACGTCGTCCTCGGCACTCGCCATGCCAAGCACCCCCTGCGACTCGCCACCCCCGTCACCATCGCCGGCATGAGCTTCGGCGCGCTGTCCGCCCAGGCCAAGGAGGCCCTCGGCCGCGGTGCCAGCGAGGTAGGCACCTCGACGACCACCGGCGACGGCGGCATGACCCCCGAGGAGCGCGGTCACTCCAAGCACCTCGTCTACCAGTACCTGCCGTCCCGCTACGGCATGAACCCCGACGACCTGCGCGCCGCCGACGCCATCGAGGTCGTCCTCGGCCAGGGCGCCAAACCCGGCGGCGGAGGCATGCTGCTCGGCCAGAAGATCACCGAACGGGTCGCCGGGATGCGCACCCTGCCCGTCGGCATCGACCAGCGCAGCGCCTGCCGCCACCCCGACTGGACCGGCCCCGACGACCTCGCCATCAAGATCCTCGAACTGCGCGAGATCACGGACTGGGAGAAGCCGGTCTATGTGAAGGTCGGCGCGACCCGGACGTACTACGACGTGAAGCTGGCCGTGCACGCGGGCGCCGATGTCGTGGTCGTCGACGGAATGCAGGGCGGCACTGCGGCCACCCAGGACGTGTTCATCGAACACGTCGGCATTCCCACCCTGGCCGCCCTGCCCCAGGCCGTCCAGGCGTTGCAGGAGCTGGGCGTCCACCGCGAGGTCCAGCTGATCGTCTCGGGCGGCATCCGCAGCGGCGCCGACATGGCCAAGGCGCTCGCCCTGGGCGCGGACGCGGTCGCCATCGGCACGGCCGCGCTGATCGCGCTCGGCGACAACCACCCGAAGTACGACGCCGAGTACCGCGAACTCGGCTCCGCCGCAGGCTACTTCGACGACTACCAGGACGGCCGCGACCCCGCCGGCATCTCCACCCAGGACGAGGACCTCGCCGCCCGCCTCGACCCCGCCGAGGCCGGCCGCCGGCTCGCCAACTTCCTCCGCGTGATGACCATGGAGGCCCAGACCCTCGCCCGCGCCTGCGGCAAGGCCCACCTCCTCCATCTCGAGCCCGAGGACCTGGTGGCACTTACCATCGAGTCCGCTGCCATGGCCCGCATCCCGCTCGCGGGTACGAACTGGATCCCCGGGGAGGGTCTGTGATCGCCGTCGTAGGCGCCGGGCTGATGGGTGCTGCCACCGCCTGGCAACTGGCCCGGCGTGGCCACGAGGTCACGCTCATCGAGGCGTACGACATCGCCCACAAGCACGGCAGTTCGCACGGCAGCTCGCGGATCTTCCGGCGGGCGTACGCCGACCCCTTCTATGTACGGCTGACCGGGCAGGCGCACGAGCAGTGGCGGGAACTGGAGGACGACGCCTCGACTCCCTTGCTGCGCACGACCGGTGGCCTCGACATGGGCGAGGACCGTGACCCGAAGGCGCTGGCGGCACTCCTCGATGCGGCCGGAGTGCCGCACGAACTCCTCGGCCCCGAAGCAGCCCTGGAGCGCTGGCCGTACATCCGTGTCACGGGCCCGGTGCTCCACCACCCGGACGCGGGCGTGGTCGACGCCGACGAGACCGTCGGGGCCTGCGTACGGCGGGCGATCGAACACGGCGCGGAAGCCATCATCGGCGCCCGCGTCACGGGCATCGACGTCCGGGGCGGCGAGAGGGTTCTGCTGCACACCGACGACGGCCGTGAGATCGTCGCGGACACCGTGGTGATCGCCGCCGGCGCCTGGCTGCCCGAGCTCGGACTGCCCGTGGCCCTGCCGCCGTTGCACGTGACGCAGCAGCAGGTCTTCCACTTCCGGCAGCGCGATCCGTCCGTGAAGTGGCCGACCCTGGTCTGGGACGGTGCGCTGCACCTGTACGGCCTGCCGTCGGGAAGCGACGGCGGCCCGCTCCCCACGGTGAAGGTCGCCGAGCACGATCGCGGCACCCCCACCACCGCCCGCACCCGCGACGGGGTTGTCGACCCGTCGTCGCGCACCCGGGTGAGCGGCTTCGTACGGGACCGCCTCCCGGGCCTCGAGCCCGACCCGGTGGCCGAAGCGACCTGCCTCTACACCACCACCCCCGACGAGGACTTCGTCCTCGACCGCCACGGCCCCTTCGTCATTGCCTCTCCGTGCTCCGGCCACGGCGCCAAGTTCGCCCCGCTCATCGGCGCGATGGCCGCCGACCTCGCCACCGGCCGCACCGAGCCCCATCCCCGGTTCCGCCTGGACCGCGCGGGCTAGGATGCGCCGGTGACCGAGCACCCCGAACCCGCAGCGGACTCCCAGGACGCCGACGACCAGGCGCTGGAGCGCATCATCGCGGTCCGGGCCCGCGAGTACCGGCAGGCGGCCGGGCTGTCGGTCGGCGAGATGGCACAGCGGGTCGGTATCTCCAAGGCCATGCTGTCGAAGATCGAGAACGCCCAGACCGCGTGCAGCCTCACCACGCTCTCCCGGCTCGCGCGCGGTCTCGACGTCCCGGTCACCGCCCTGTTCCGCGGCATGGACGACGAACGCGAGGCCGTCTTCGTCCCCGCCGGGCACGGCGCCCGGATCGTACGCCGCGGTACCCGCGTCGGTCATGAGTACGCCCAACTCGGCTCGCTGCGGGGCGCCCACAAACGGATGGACGCCCTGCTGGTCACGCTGACCGAACAGAGCGAGGTCTTCCCGCTCTTCCAGCACGCCGGCACCGAGCTCCTCTACATGCTGGAAGGCGTCATGGTGTACGGCCACGGCAAGTCCAGCTACACCCTGCGCCCCGGCGACGCCCTGCAGTTCGACGGTGAGGCCCCGCACGGCCCGGAGCGGCTGGTGGAGTTGCCGATCCGCTTCCTGACGGTGACGGCCTTCGGGGACAGCCCGCAGCACTGAAACCCGGTGTTAATCGGCCACGAATCTGTCTTGTAACGCATCTCCTGTCCACTGTGGTGAAACGAAGTTTCATTTTGCTGAACTTCTCCGCGGAGTGTGCGCATGGACACCGGAAGTACCGCTTGGATGCTCGCAAGCACGGCACTGGTCTGTCTGATGGTGCCGGGCCTCGCGCTCTTCTACGGCGGCATGGTTGCCGCCAAGAGCGTCATTAACATGATCATGATGACCTTCGGGGCCGTCGCCCTGGTCGGCTGCATCTGGGTCGTCTACGGCTACTCGGCCTCCTTCGGCGACTCGATGGGAGGCGCCGGAATCCTCGGTGACGTCACCGAGTTCTTCGGCCTGAGCGGTGTCATCAAGGACGACCCGAAGGCCACCATCCCGCTCTCCGTCTTCGCCGCCTTCCAGGCCCTGTTCGCGGCCCTCACCGCCGCACTGATCTGCGGTGCGATCTCCGACCGCATCAAGTTCGGCGCCTGGATGGCCTTCACCGGCATCTGGGTCACCCTGGTCTATCTGCCCGTCGCCCACTGGGTGTTCGCCTTCGACGGCGACGACGTCGTCGGCGGCTGGATCGTCAACGAGCTCGGCGCCATCGACTTCGCCGGGGGTACGGCCGTACACATCAACGCCGGCGCGGCGGCCCTGGCGATGATCCTCGTCCTGGGCAAGCGCATCGGCTGGCAGAAGGGCACGGAACGGCCCCACAACGTGCCCCTGGCGATGCTCGGCGCCGGTCTGCTCTGGTTCGGCTGGTTCGGCTTCAACGGCGGCTCCGCTCTGACCTCCAGCAACGCCGCCTCCGTCGTCGTGCTGAACACCTTCACCGCCACCTGCTCCGCGATGCTCGGCTGGCTCCTCGTCGAGAAACTCCGCGACGGCCACCCCACCAGCCTCGGCGCCGCGTCCGGCGCGATCGCCGGGCTGGTCGCCATCACCCCGGCCTGCGGCGCGGTCTCCCCGGTCGGCGCCCTCGTCCTCGGCGCGATCGGCGGCGCGGTGTGCGCCCTCGCTGTCGGCCTGAAGTACAAGTTCGGCTACGACGACTCCCTCGACGTCGTCGGTATCCACCTCGTCGGAGGCCTCACCGGCACCCTGCTGATCGGCATCCTCGCCACATCGGACGCCCCCAACGGCGTCGACGGCCTCCTCTACGGCGGCGGCCTCTCCCTTCTCGGCAAGCAGGCGGTCGGTGCCCTGGCCGTACTGGCGTACTCCTTCAGCGTGACCTGGCTGATCGCCAAGGCGCTGGACAAGACGATGGGCCTGCGGGTCCGTCCCGAGGTGGAGCAGGAGGGCGTCGACGTCCACCTGCACGCGGAGAACGCCTACGACCTCGCCCACTCGCCGGCCACCGCCCCGACCCCCGAGCCTGCCGCCGCGGGATAGGGAGGAGGCTCCACCCGGAATGCCGGGTGGAGCCTCGACGGGACTGCTGTTCAGGGAAGTTCGGTCACGCGGTCGGTGCCCGGAGGGGCGACGGGGCTGTTGGCGGTGAGGTGGTCGGACAGGGCCGCGATGTCGTCTCCGCCGCCGATGGTGCCGGTGCCCTTGGCGAAGGTGGTGAACCCGTCACCGCCCCCGGCGAGGAAGGTGTTCGCGGTGACTCGGTAGGTGGCGTCCGGCTTCAACGTTTCGCCGTTGGGTCCGATCGAGGCCGGGTCGATGCGGTCGCCGACCGGGGCGCTGCGGGAGTAGGCGTACGTCAGGCCCTTGGAGAGGCCCAGGATGAGGGTGGGTGCCCGGGTGCCGAGTCGTTGAACTGCTGCTCCAGGATCTCTTCGATCTGAGCTCCCGTCAGGTCGACGGACACCAGTGATCCCGCGAAGGGCTGGACGGCGAAGGCCTCGGCGTAAGTGATCTCGCCCGGTGCCTCACCGCCCGCCGAAGCGGCGTACGTGAGGTCCCCCCGTCTGCACCGCGCCGTCACCACCGCGGCCTTCGCCGTTGCCACCCGGGGCGACTGGGAGGGCCTTCCGGCGCAGGACGAACTCGGCCTGTTCGACCAGCCGGACGGTACGGCTGCCCCGGCGTGGGGACGAGGGTGCCGTCCGCGTGGGAGATGCGGGCCTTCTCCGCCTGGGTGCCGACCGTCTGCGCCACGAACTCCCGGTGCACGCAGCCGGACTGGTAACCGGCGCGGCAGATCTCGCAGGTGTTGTCGGAGATGACGAACGACCCGACGACGAAGTCGCCCACCTTGACGTTCCGCACGTTGTCGCCGACTTCCTCGACCACGCCCGCGTACTCGTGCCCCATGGCCGTGTGACCGACGGGCTCGATCCCGCGGTGGGGCCACAGGTCCGACCCGCAGATACAGGTCGCGGTCAGCCTGATGATCGCGTCGGTGGGCTCGATGATCTTCGGGTCGTCACGCTGCTCTATCCGGACGTCACCGGCCGTACGCATGATTACGCCGCGCAACCTGAGTCTCCTTACGTTCCTTGCTTCACTTGCTTCCTGCTCCTTCACACCGCCATACGGCGCGCCGACGATGATCGCGGGATCCTGTCGGGAGGTGTTCGAAATCCTTGGGCCGGCAGAGGTCCGCGGGAAGGGACACCACGGCGTCCAGGTCACCGCCGCTCCGGGCGGGCAGCGAGTCACTGACGATGGGTGTACTGGCAGTACATGCCTGGGGCCGAGGTGGCGGCGTACGGTCAGATGTGTGGACAACCGTGACGAAGTCCGCGAGTTCCTCACCTCGCGGCGAGCCAAGATCACCCCCGCGCAGGCGGGGCTGCCATCCGGCACCCGCCGCCCCGTACCGGGGCTGCGCCGCAGCGAGGCCGCCGCTCTGGCCGACGTCAGCGTCGAGTACTACGCCAGACTCGAGCGCGGCAACCTCGCCGGCGTCTCACCCGCCGTGCTCGAAGCCGTCGCCCGCGCCCTCCAGCTCGACGACGCCGAACGCACCCACCTGCTCCACCTCGCCCAGGCCCAGGAAGGCTCGGATACGCTTGCCCGCCCGCGGGCGCGCTCCAGCAGACAGCGGACCCTGCACAAGAGCCTGCAGTGGACCCTGGAATGCCGTCACCGCCGGGCCCGCGGTCGTCGTCAACGGCCGCCTGGGCCTGCTCATGGCCAACCAGCTCGCCCGTGCCTTCTTCAGCGACATCTACGGCGGCGGCATGAAGCCGCCGAACCTAGCTCGACACCAGTTCCTGGACCCCGCGGCCCGCCGCTTCTACCCGGACTGGGACCTCATCGCCGACATGACCGTGGACGTCCTGCGCACCGAAGCGGGCCGCAACCCTTATGACAAGGACCTCCACGATCTGGTGGGCGAGCTGTCAACGCGTAGCGATGCCTTCCGCACCCGATGGGGCGCCCACAACGTCACCCGCCACGGCACCGGCATCAAACGCTTCCACCACCCGGTCGTCGGCAACCTCACCCTCGCCTGGGAAGCCCTGGCCATGGCCGCCGAACCCGGCCTCACCCTCACCATCTACACCGCCGAGCCCGGCTCACCCTCCTCAGAAGGCCTGAACCTGCTCGCGTCCTGGGCCGCCACCCAGGACACTGCTGTCGCCTCTTCCCTTCGGTCTCCGACCAATCCGCCGAATTGATCGCCGAAAGGGAGAACCGAGGGCGGCCATTCCACTTAGGACCTGGGCAAGCGGCGGGCTCCCGACCAGTTCACCGCACCCATCACCACACCGACGGGAGACAACTCGCATGGCACTGATTCTGGTGACCGGGGCATCCAGCGGACTCGGGCGCAACACGGCGAACGCGTTGGCCGACGACGGGCACGACGTGGTCATCCACGTCCGCAGCCCAGCCCGTCTCACCTACGTGGATCACACCGCCCGGTGGAAAGGCGTCGTCGTCGGGGACCTCGCCGAACTGGACGAGATCCGCGGTGTTGCCCGGCAGGCCGCTGAATTCGGCCGCTTCGACGCCGTCATCCACAACGCCGGCGTCCTGCACTCCCCGGAAGCGGTCACCGTCAACACCGTCGCGCCCTACCTGCTGACGGCCCTGATGGACAAGCCGGCCAGGCTCATCTATCTCAGCAGCTCCATGCACCGAACCGGCTCCACCGACCTGGGACAGCTGGCCGCCGGCACCGCTTCCTACGACGACAGCAAACTGTGGGTCACCACCCTCGCGCTCGCCCTCGCGTCCCGGTGGCAAGGAACCTCGAGCCATGCGGTCGACCCCGGATGGGTTCCCACACGTATGGGCGGTCCCGGCGCTTCGGACGACCTGGCCGCCGGGCACCGGACACAGGTGCGGCTCGCCACCGATCACGACGTGACGCCTGACACCGGCGGCTACTGGTATCACGAGCAGACGCAGACACCGCACCCTGCGGCGCAGGACGAACAGTTCCAGGCTCGACTCATTCAGGTCCTGGAGAACCACACAGGCGTCCCGCTCGGCTGACCGCGACCGCGCCGTACTCGGATTGCTCAGCGCGATCCTTCTCGGTCCTGCTTCATGGGCGGGGCCGGGGCTGCACACGGCAGCTCCGGACGGCCTTCACCGCCGTGTCACGGGTCGACCATGGCCCAGTTCCCTGTCCTGGTCGCCGCGCAGGCCGCCGTCAAACAGGCGGTGGCGCAGGCAAACCGTGACCTTGGCCTGCTGTCGCCGGACATCGCCGAAGCGGTCATCGGCGCGTGCGAGGAGATCGGCCAACCGGGCCCGGAGATCCTCGGCCACCGGCCATTCCCTTCCCGCGGCGGCCCGGCTATCGCGAAATTCTCCACAGCCCGCACGGTGTGCACGCCGTAGCAGGCGTCAGCGGGGAACCTCCTTGTCTCCCGGCAGGGCGGTGAACTCGCCGAGCGCCTCGGCCTCAGCCGCACCCCAGTGCGCGAGGCGCTCGCCCGGCTCGCCGACATCGGCCTGGTCGAAGCCAAACCCGGCGTCTACACCCGCATCACCACTCTCAACCGCCGTGACGTCGAGAAAACCCTCGCCGTCCTGCGCTCCCTCGACCAGCTGGCCATCGAGACAGCTGTGCCGGTCATGACCGGGCAGGACCTTGAGCACATGCGCGAGGCCAACCGTGACTTCGAACAGGCCGTCGCCGCCAACGACACCAACGCCGCACTCGCCGCCGACGACCGCTTCCACGCCGTCCCGATCTCGGCCGCCGACAACCCGTACTCAGCCGGATCGTCGAGCAGCTCCACCCCCAGATCCACCGCATCCTCTACCGCAAGTTCTCCACCCTCCTCGGCGGCCGCAACACCATCGAACACCACGACCAGCTCATCGACGTCTGCGCGGGCGGCGACGCCCGCGCCGCCGCCGAACTCTCCGGACAGCACCGGTCCGAGCTGGGCGGCCACATCAACCAGCTCTTCGACACCAACCAGTTCGCCGAGGCAGCCACCGGTTAGGACGCCAGTCTCTGTCCGCGCCGACCGGGCTCCATACGGACGGCGTGATTCACGGAGCGTCCCCGTAATGGTCACGGCCTGTGTGGACTGAAAGGGTCGTGGCGACCTCCATCACTGTTCGCCGAGCCCGGGGCAGATGAGTTCGCGGTTCCGTTTCTCCCAGGTGCGGTCCGCGTGACCGCCCTCGAGGTCAGCCAGGATCCGGCTGGTCTTGGCGAAGAGGACGTGGGCGCCCTGGCGGACGGCGAGATGTCCGAGGGCCTGGGCCATGGGGGTCTTGCCGACGCCGACCGGGCCGAAGAGGATGACGGACTCGCCGGCGTGCAGCCGGCGCAGGGCTCCGAGCTCGCCACCGTGGGCCTGGGCCAGGCGGGCGTCCAGGTGTCGGGGCGAAGAGCTGGGCCGGTCCATGGAGGAAGGCCGCGGTCCGGCGTCTCCGCTGGTCCCCGGGCCCGGGGACGGTCTCGGTGCCCGCCAGAACTGAGCCTGCCAGCAGCGCGGGCCGGAGAAGACGGCAACGCCGCCGCGAGATCCTGCAGACCGCTGTCGAGGTCTTCGCCGAGTACGGCTATCACGGGTCATCGCTACGCGAGATCGCCTCCCGTGTCGGGCTCAGCGATACCGGTCTGACCCATCACTTCGGCGGCAAGCGGGCGTTGCTGTCCGCGATAATCCAGGAACGCGACGACGAGGACCAGGCCGCATTCGACAGCGCACACCTCACCGGCGTCACCGAACTGGTGCGCCAGAACGCCCAGCGACCCGGACTCGTCCAACTGTTCGCCCTGCTGTCGGCCGAGGCCACCGTGGCGAAACACCCGGCCCATGAGTTCTTCACCGAACGCTACGAGCGGCTGCGTGAGTGGAGCCCAGCAGGAGGGCCACATCCGCGCAGACCGCGATCCCGGCCAGGCGGCTGTCGTCCTTCTCGCGCTCCTGGACGGCCTGCAGATCCAATGGCTCTACGACCGCGACGTGGACATGGTCGCCGCCTTCGACGCCTTCTACGAAACCTGGCTTGCCCCACCCTCAGGACTGACGGACCAGCCCAGCGACACGCCACCGGAAGACACAGAAAGGCCGGTGTGAGAGGGCGGTATGAGGATGGATTCCTGATTTGCTGCCTCGTTGAGGGCGGGCGGATCGCGGCGACGCAGGGCGGCTTACGGCCGCGGATGGGTGAACAAGGCCTGCTCGGTCTCGGCCAGGATCCCGCGTTCGACGAGCCGCTTGAGTTTCAGGCGGGTGTTGTTGATGGTGTTGGGCGCGATCTCCAGGTCCATCGCCTCACACGCCTGCCGCGCCCGCAGCGGGCCTCGGCCGCGACGAACACCGCCGTGGTCTGCTGGTAGGCCGGATGGTCAGGCAGCTTCGGGGGCGGCGGCTCGGGCGGGACCAGCTCGGGAGCTCCAGCAGCGCCTTGCGGGTGATGCGGATCTCTCCGGTGGTGCGGTGAAACTCCTCCAGCTGCGCGGAAAGCTCCGCGATCCGCTCCTTGGCTCGGCGGGTCTCATGTACGGGGCGGCCTTTCCAGCGTCCTACCGGTCCCGTGGCCCCTGCGGATACGAGTGCTCGGCAAGCCTCAGGGACTCGGCGCGGTCAGGTACCGCTGGATCGTCGGTGCCAGCCATGCCACGATCTCCGCCCGCGCCAGCCCCACCGCCGGCGGCATCCGCAGCACGTACCGCGTGAGCGCCAGCCCCAGCAGCTGCGACGCCATGAGTGCCGCCCGTGCCGGGACCTGCTCGGGGTCGGGGCACACCTGCCGGGCGACCGGCAGCAGCTGGTCCCGCAGGATGCCCTGCATGCGCTCCGCCCCGGCCTGGTTGGTCACGCCGACCCGCAGCAGGGCGGTGAGGACCTCGTTGTTCTCCCACATGTCGAGGAAGTGCTCGACGAGGATCCGCCCCGCGTCCTGCCGGCGGTCCGCCCCGCTCACGTCCGGCAGCCGCAGGTCGATGGCGACGGCCGCCGCGAAGAGGCCCTCCTTGTTGCGGTAGTACCGCATCACCATCGACGGATCGATGTTCGCGTCCTTGGCGATGGCACGGATGGTGGCTCGCTCGTAGCCGTCGGTCGCGAAGCGCTCGCGGGCCGCCGCGAGGATCGCGCCGCGAGTGGCGTCGGAGCGGCGGGGGGCGCCGGAGCCGGGAACCGTGGAGGTGCTGTCGCTGCCATTCATGCCAACAAGCGTAGGCCAACGGGCGTAGGTCAACAAGTGTTCGCCAACAGTTGTTTGCCAACGATTGTTGACATCCTCTTTGGCGCCTCGCTATCTTCGTCAACGAGTGTTGGCCAACATTTGTTGGCAATAGGCGATGGCAAGCAAGCGTTGGCAACAGGAGGCCACCATGAACGGCACCGCCACCCACCGCACCGTGATCGTCGTCGGCTCCGGCCCCACCGGCCTCCTCCTCGCCGGTGACCTCGCCACAGCCGGCGTCACCGTGACCCTCGTCGAGAAGCGGCCGCGCGAGATCAGCAACCTCTCCCGCGCCTTCGGGGTGCACGCCCGCACCCTGGAGCAGCTCGACGCCCGCGGCCTCGCCGACGAACTCCTCACCACCGGCGACACCATCACCGGCCTGCGGCTCTTCCGCCGCCTCTCCCTCGGATCTGAGCACGCTGCCCTCGCGTTTCCCGTTCCTGCTCATCACCCCGCAGTACGAGGTCGAGCGGCTCCTGGAGCGGCGGGCCCGGGAGGCTGGGGTCGAGTTCGCGTACGAGAGCGAGGTCGTGGGGCTGCGGCAGGATGACGAGGGGGTCGACCTCGACGTGCGCGGCGCGGACGGGGCGGTCGTCACCCGTCGGGCGGCTTATGTCGTCGGCGCCGACGGTCACCGGAGCGCCGTGCGGGAGGCGATCGGCCTGGACTTCCCCGGTGTCTCCGTCATCAAGTCGCTGATCCTGGCCGATGTCCGGCTGGCCGAGAAGCCCGAGGGCGTCCTCACCGTCAACGGCCGCGCCGACGCCTTCGCGATGATCGCCTCCTTCGGCGACGGCTGGTACCGGGTCATGGGCTGGAACCGCCGCAACGAGGTCTCAGACGACGCCCCGCTCGACCTCGACGAGGTCAAGGAGATCACCCGCCGTGCCCTGGGCGCCGACTACGGCATGCACGACGCCCGCTGGCTCTCCCGTTTCCACAGTGACGAGCGCCAGGCACCGCACTACCGGGTCGGGCGGGTCTTCCTCGCCGGGGACGCCGCGCACATCCACTCCCCGGCCGGCGGGCAGGGCATGAACACCGGCCTCCAGGACGCCGCCAACCTGAGCTGGAAGCTCGCCGCGGCCGTCCAGGGCCGGGCGCCCGAAGGGCTCCTCGACAGCTACGAGGCCGAGCGCCACCCGGTCGGCAGGGCGGTGCTGCGCAGCAGTGGCGGACTGGTCCGGCTGGCCCGCGCGCGGAATCCGCTGCTGCGTGCCGCCCGCGCCCTTGTCTCCGCGTTCGTCGACATGGCCCCGCCCGTCCAGCGCAAGGCCCTGGGGCAGATCACCGGGATCGGCTACGCCTACCCCTCCCTCCGCGGCGCCCACCGCCTCACCGGCACCCGCGTCCCCGACGTCGCCCTGAAGGACGGCCGGCTCTACGAGGCGCTGCGCGGCGGCCGGTTCGTGCTGATCACGCCCGGGACGTACGAAGGCCCCGGTGTCCGTGAGGGGTGGCTGACCGTGGAGCGCTGGGCGGGCGACCGCCGGACGACCGTCCTGGTACGGCCCGACGGATACGTGGCCTGGGCGGCGGAGGGCGCGGACGCGGCGGGGATCGAGGAGGCGGTGGCCCGGTATCTGGGCCAGGCCCTCTCGGCTGGATCACCCCGGCGTCGCGAGGTCAGGGCGGTCGAGAGGCGCCGCACCTCACGGCCGGGCTGATCCGAACGGCGGCCTAGTAGGACTCCGTTAGGTCTTTCCGTTGGTTCTGATCAGGAGCATGTTGGGTGTGTGGACGCACATGAAGTGAACCGTATGCGGGCGACGTTGGCGTT
>NZ_BAAASJ010000008.1:0-20069 GCF_039532825.1 Streptomyces vastus | reverse complement strand
GGACGCCTCCGTCATGCCGTATGTCACCAACGGCAACATCTACGCGCCGGTGATGATGATCGCCGAGAAGGCCGCCGACCTGATCCTCGGCAAGGAACCGGCGGCGCCGTTCAAGGCCACCTACTACCGCCACCGCGACGCACAGAAGCAGGCGGGGTAGACGTTGGGTACGGCAGGACTTCGGGCGCTGCTGCACAGTGTCGGCTACGAGGTGCTGCCCGCGAAGGCGACCGAGGACAAGGTCCTCGCCCATGTCCCGCGCGATGTCGTCGTCGCCGTGACGGCGTTGCCGGCCAAGGGCCTGGAACCGGCGCTCGGCATCGCCACCCGGCTCGCGGTGCACGGCTACCGTGAGGTCCCGCACGTGCCCGCACGTCTACTGTGGGCCAGGGTTGGCGAAGCGTAGTGATCATGTGGCAGAGCATGGTCCGCGCGCCTGGCGGCCAGGCGACGTCGGGCACCCTCCTCGGTGGGGTCGTAAGCTCTAACCGGCCAACTCCGGAGGGACGTGTCGCGCGGGCCGGCGGCTCATGAGGTTCAGTACCGGGGCACGAAGACGATTTGCTCACATTCGTGAGCAGCACGTGGGCTCACCAAGCCAATCAGAGACGCTGGGCGAGCTGGGCAGGCCCTTCCCGTGCGCCGGTGTCACAGGCCATCCCGGAGCCATCCGCTCATTCGCGCCGAGCCTCACCGCACCCTCGGCGGGGGTGGCCGGTCTGCACCTGTTCACCTTCGACCAGATCGCCGCAACGGAGCGGTGGCGCCGCGCACTGCTGGACCGGCTGTGCGGCTGAACGCTCCGCACTCATCGCCTTCCTCCGGCATCTGTTCTGACCGTGCGGCGGTGCGCCGGAAGTCGTATACGAGTTGCGGCATGCCTGGTCGGCGGGGCGGAAACGGTGACGCGGGGGCGACCGGCCCCTTGCGGAATCGTCATCCGCCAACCCCTTGACGCGTGTGTGCGCATTCGCCATGGTGTTCCACCACAAGCAATTGAATGCATGATGCGCAACGAATTTCTGTTGAAGGGCTGGGCGCGTGGCAGACCTGTATGTGGACGGCGAATGGCGGGAACCCCTGGCCGGAGGCCATCGCCAGATCCGCTGTCCCGCGGACGGCACGCTCACGGCGACCGTTTCGGAAGGGACTCGTCCCGACACCGAGGCTGCTGTCGCCGCGGCCCGCCGTGCCTTCGACGAGGGGCCCTGGCCGCGCACCCCCGAGCGGGAGCGCGGCGCGCTGCTGCTGCGCACCGCCGACCTCATCGAGCGCGACGCCAAGGAGTTCGCCCGCGCCGAATCGCTGGACACCGGCAAGCGGCTGGTGGAGAGCGAGTACGACATCGCCGACGTCGTCTCCTGTTTCCGCTACTACGGCGGGATCGGCGGCACCGACGCCGGCCGCGTGATCGACACCGGCCGCGACGATGCCGTAAGCCGCGTCGTCTACGAGCCCATCGGCGTGTGCGGACTGATCACTCCCTGGAACTACCCATTGCTGCAGGCCAGCTGGAAGGTCGCACCCGCCCTCCTCGCCGGCAACACCATCGTCCTCAAGCCCAGCGAGCTCACCCCCTCGACCTCGATCCTGCTGATGAAGGCGCTTCAGGAGGCCGGTCTCCCCGCCGGCGCCGCCAACCTCGTCCTGGGTGCCGGGCCCGAAGTGGGCGCACCGCTCTCCGAAGACCCCGCCGTCGACATGGTCTCCTTCACCGGCGGCCTGGAGACCGGCAAGCGGATCATGGCCACGGCCGCGGCGACCGTGAAGAAGGTGGCGCTGGAGCTCGGCGGCAAGAATCCCAACGTCGTCTTCGCCGACGCCGACTTCGAGACGGCCGTGGACTTCGCCCTCACGGCCGTCTTCCTGCACTCCGGGCAGGTCTGCTCGGCCGGTGCCCGCCTGATCGTCGAGGACTCCCTGCACGATGCCTTCGTCGACGAGGTCGTCCGCCGCGCCCGGCAGATCCGGCTCGGTGGCCCCTTCGACCCCGATGCCGAGACCGGCGCGCTGATCTCCGCCCAGCATCTGGAGAAGGTCGAGGCGTACGTGGCAGCAGGCCTCGCCGAGGGCGCCGTACTGCGCTGCGGCGGAGAACGGCCCGACGACCCCGCCCTCGCGACCGGCTACTATTACCCGCCAACCCTCCTCGACGAGTGCCGGCAGGACATGCGCGTGGTGCACGAGGAGTCCTTCGGACCCGTGCTCACCGTGGAGCGCTTCACAGACGAGGACGACGCCGTACGTATGGCCAACGACACCGAGTACGGACTTGCCGGAGCCGTTTGGACGCAGGACGCCGGCAAGGCCCAGCGGGTCGCCCGGCGGTTGCGTCACGGCACGGTGTGGATCAACGACTACCACCCCTATGTGCCGCAAGCGGAATGGGGTGGCTTCGGGCACTCGGGCGTGGGCCGTGAGCTGGGACGGACCGGCCTGGACGAGTACCGAGAGCCCAAGCACATCTGGCAGAACATCCAACCCCGGCCGCAACACTGGTTTCGCGGCTGAACGCCGAAGAGAGGTCGATCGTGACCCCAACACAGACCGAGGCACCGCAGAGGAGCGGCACGCCCCAGGATTCGGACGGCACGCCGGTCATATCCGTGCGCAAGCTGTGGAAGGTGTTCGGGCCGAAAGCCGAGCAGGTACCGGAGTCCGAGGAACTGTGCGGGCTCACCCGGCGCGAGCTCATGGACCGCACCGGAAACACCGCCGCCGTACGGGACGTGAACTTCGAGGTCTCAGCCGGCGAGGTCTTCGTCGTCATGGGCCTGTCCGGCTCTGGCAAGTCCACGCTGGTGCGATGTCTGACCCGGCTGATCGAACCCACAGCCGGTGAGATCGTCTTCGAGGGTGAGGACATCCGCGGCGCGGACGCGGGGCGCCTGCGCGAACTGCGCCGCCGCAAGTTCTCCATGGTCTTCCAGCACTTCGGTCTGCTGCCCCACCGCCGCGTCGTCGACAACGTGGCGTTCGGGCTGGAGATCCGCGGCATGAGCAAGGCCGACCGCATGAAGCGGGCCCTGGAGGTCGTCGAACTGGTCGGCCTCTCCGGCTACGAGAACTCCTACCCCGACCAGCTCTCCGGCGGTATGCAGCAGCGCGTCGGCCTCGCCCGGGCGCTGGCCGGCGACCCGGACGTGCTCTTCTTCGACGAGCCGTTCTCCGCACTCGACCCGATGATCCGCCGTGACATGCAGAACGAGGTCATCCGCCTGCATCACGAGGTCGGCAAGACAATGGTGTTCATCACCCACGACCTCTCCGAGGCGCTCAAGCTGGGCGACCGCATCCTGATCATGCGCGACGGCAAGATGGTCCAGTGCGGCACGGGCGACGAACTGGTCGGCGCCCCCGCCGACGACTACGTGCGCGAGTTCGTCAAGGACGTGCCGCGCGGCGATGTGCTCACCCTGCGGTGGATCATGCGGCCGCCGGCGGACGGCGACGCCCTGGACGGCCCTGAGATGGGCCCGGACGTCGTGGTGAAGGAGGCCACCCGGGCGGTGCTGGTGGCCGAGAAGCCGGTCAAGGTCGTCGAGAACGGCAAGCTGCTCGGCATCGTCGGCGACGAGGAGATCCTCGCGGTGGTCGCCGGGCAGGAAGGCGACGTGTGATGACCGTCGCCATGGAGAAGCCGGAGAAGACAGAGGAACAGGCAGAGAAAACCACGCCCACCACGGGCGCGCGCACGATCAGCCGCCGCATGGTGGTCGCCGCGATCCTGGTCGTCTGGCTGGTGCTGTTCGCCGTGCTGCGCGGCAAGCACACCCTGACCGTGGCGGCGGCGGACCTCACCGATCTGCACCGCTGGTTCAACGACGTCAACGACTCGATCGGCGCCAACCGCAACTCCAACCCCCTCTTCCTCTACTTCTTCAACGAGATCCGCCTGATCATCGACAACCTGGTGACCTTCGTCCAAGGGCTGATCTCCCAGCCGCCCGAGGGCCGCCCGGTGCCGCAGATCGGCTGGCTGGGCGTCGTAGGCATCGCCGGCTATGTCTCCTGGGCCGTCGGCAACTGGCGGGTCGCACTGCTGGCCGTGGCCGGTTTCACCTTCCTCGGGCTGCAGGGCCTGTGGCAGGAGAGCATGGACACCCTGGCCCTCATCCTCTGCGCGGTCTTCGTGGCGCTGCTGTTCGCGATCCCGCTGGGCGTGTGGGCGGGGCTGTCCGACCGGTTCAACCGGACCGTCACGCCCTTCCTGGACTTCATGCAGACGATGCCGACCTTCGTCTACCTGGCCCCGCTGACCCTGTTCTTCCAGATCGGCCCGGCCTCCGCCACGATCGCCACGCTGATCTACGCGGCACCGCCGACGATCCGCATCACCGCGCACGCCATCCGCTCCGTACCGGAGACGACCGTCGAGGCGGCCGACTCGCTGGGCGCGACACGTCGGCAGGCGCTGCTCAAGGTCCTGCTGCCGATGTCCAAGCGGACCGTGGTGATGGGCGTCAACCAGACCATCATGGCCGCCCTGGCCATGGTGACCATCGCGGCCCTGATCGACGCGCCCGGCCTCGGCAAGACCGTCGTCCAAGCCCTGCAGTCGCTCGACGTCGGTACGGCCTTCAACGCGGGGCTCGCCATCGTCGTCATGGCCATCGTCCTCGACCGGGTCACGACCGCGGCGAGCGAACGCGAGGAATCGGCCCGGCGCTCCGGCAGCCGCTTCCTCACCTGGCGGCGGCCGCTGCTGGGGGCGGGAGCGGTGGCCACCGCAGTCCTGATCTACATGTCGCACACCTATCTATGGGCGGCGGAGTTCCCCGGCGAGGGCGACATCGGCAGCTCCATCGCCCGAGCCGCCGACACCGCGACCACTTGGACGCAGGACAACCTGTCAGGCCTCACCAACGCCTTCCGCGACGTCATCACCAACGGCCTGCTCAACCCCTTCCAGACACTGCTCACCGACTCCCCGTGGTGGCTGGTCGGCGCGGTGCTGATCGGGATCGGAGTGGTTCTCGGCGGTTGGCGCGCCGGGCTCACCACGGCGATCTGTGTGGGCCTGCTGGTCGGCACGGGCGTGTGGTCGGACAGCATGACCACGCTGGCGTCGACCGTCGTCGCCACCGTGCTGGTGATGGCGCTCGGCATCGGCTTGGGGGTGTGGATGGGACGCAGCGTGCGGGTGGACCGGGTACTGCGGCCCACGCTCGACGCGGCCCAGGTCATGCCGCCGTTCGTCTATCTGGTGCCGTTCCTCGCACTGTTCGGCGCCACCCGCTTCACCGCGATCGTCGCCGCAGTGGTCTACGCGACACCCGTCACGATCAAGATCGTCGCGGACGGGGTGCGGAACGTCGCCGAGACCACCGTGGAGGCGGCCACCTCCGCCGGGTGCAACACCTGGCAGATCATCACCAAGGTTCAACTGCCGATGGCACGCGGCGCCCTGACCCTCGCCACCAACCAGGGCCTGATCTATGTGCTGTCGATGGTTGTGGTGGGCGGCCTGGTAGGCGCGGGCGCCCTCGGCTACGACGTCGTGGCCGGCTTCTCGCAGGGACAGCTGTACGGGAAGGGGCTCGCGGCGGGGCTGGCCATCGTCCTTCTCGGGGTTATGTTCGACCGAATCACTCAGGCAGCCGCGCGGCGTACCAGCGCATAAGGAGTAATTGATCATGGCAAGGCAAGCAAACAAGTGGAGAGTCGGCGCGGCCGGCATAGCAGCCCTCGGCCTCACCCTCACCGCCTGCGGCGGTGCGACGGTCGAGGACAGCTCCTCGGGGTCCGACAGTTCGGGCGGCTCCGGCAAGTGCGGCACTTTCAACCTCGCGGTCAACCCGTGGGTGGGTTACGAGGCGAATGCGGCGGTCGTCGCCTACGTCGCGGAGCAGGACCTCGGCTGCAAGGTGGTCCAGAAGGACCTGAAGGAAGAGATCGCCTGGCAGGGCTTCGGGACGGGTGAGGTCGACGCCGTCATCGAGAACTGGGGTCACGACGACCTGAAGAAGAAGTACATCACTGACCAGAAGACCGCAGTCGATGCCGGCCCGACCGGCAACGAAGGCCTCATCGGCTGGTACGTGCCGCCGTGGCTGGCCAAGGAGCACCCTGAGGTCACCGACTGGAAGAACCTCAACAAGTTCGCGGCCGAGTTCAAGACCTCCGAGTCGGGAGGCAAGGGGCAACTCCTCGACGGTGACCCGTCGTTCGTCACCAACGACGAGGCCCTGGTGAAGAATCTGAAGCTGGACTTCAAGGTCGTGTACGCGGGCAGCGAGACCGCGCTCATCCAGGCCTTCCGCAAGGCGGAGAAGGACAAGGAATGGATGATCGGCTACTTCTACGAGCCGCAGTGGTTCATGTCCGAGGTGCCGCTCGTCAAGGTCAAGCTGCCCGACTACAAGGAGGGCTGCGACGCCGACGCGGAGAAGGTCGCGTGCGACTACCCCGTGTACAAGCTCGACAAGATCGTCAGCAAGAAGTTCACCGAGTCGGGCAGCCCGGCCTATGACCTGGTGAAGAACTTCACCTGGACGAACGAGGACCAGAACACCGTGGCCAAGTACATCGCGGTGGACAAGATGGCCCCCGAGGCGGCGGCGAAGAAGTGGGTCGAGGCCAACCGCGACAAGGTGGACGCCTGGATCAAGTAACCCCGGAAGACGGAGCCGGAAGCCGGCCGGACGTGCCCGGGGGGCAGAGCGCACAGGTGCGCTCTGCCCCCCGGGCATTGCCGTCTACCGGCCCGTGTACCGGCCCGTTTTCCGACGTCCCGGACCCTCTTGACACCCCTCTGCGCGCCAGGTGCATTGAGTTGCGCAACCTGAACCAGGCTGCAGGGTGTTCGTAATCCCGGTCGAGGTGGGAGCGCCAGTCAGGCGTCGAAGTCGCCGTTGTCGCTCAAGGGCGCGGAGTTTGAGGACGGCTTCTGCGTAGGTACGTCCTCAGTGAGCGCCGGTGATGTCGAGGCGGTCGCCGACGCCACCTGGGGGAGCGGGCTGACCAGGTCCCCGTCGGGCGGCACAGGCCAACCTCCGCTGCAAGGGCGGCCTGTGCAAGGATCTGGAGCGAGCGCCGCCACGTGCCCGCATCAGCCGCAGTAGGCGGCCCGGGGGCCCTCCGTGTATGTGGACCACCGCCGACGACCACAGCGGGCTGATATATTTGAAGTATGTCAGAGGGGACGCTGACGCCAACAGCCCGCGCGAAGGAAGAGACGGCCAAAGATGAGCAGCTCCGAGGTCTCCACCGTGACTGATTCGGCGCCGATGTCATTGGCCGACCTGGCCTACGAGCGTCTTCAGGATCGATTGGTCATGCTCGACATCCGGCCCGGCGAGCCGATGAACGACAGCCAGCTTGCTGCGGAGATCGGCGTCGGACGCACACCCGTTCGCGAGGCGCTCAAGCGACTCGAGACCGACCACCTCGTGGTGTCCTACCCGCGCCGGGGCACATTCGCCACCATCATCGACGTGACCGAACTCGGTGCGATCGCCGACATCCGTGAGCAGCTCATGCCGTTCGCGGCACGGCGGGCCGCCGTCCACGCCAGTAGCGCCATGCGCGACGCGCTGCGAGCCAAGGCCGACGAGGTGAGGAGCCTTCAGAGCCCTCGCGGTGATCGCACCGCAATGATGCGGATGGACATGTCGCTGCACCGGCTCATCTACAAGGCGGCCGGCAACCCGCACCTCGAGGACGTGCTGATCCGCTACGACAACCTGGCCACCCGCATCTGGTGTCTGGTCATCGATCGGCTTCCTGACCTTGCACACCACATCACCGAGCACGCGGACCTGCTCGTCGCCGTCGCTGACGGCGACGCCGACCGCGCCGAGCGGCTCACGCGCGAGCACATCGCCGGCTTTGCGCGGGAGATCCGCGGCGTGCTCTGACCGTCCGCGAGTTCGCCGGTTGGCTGCCGGACCGAGACTTCCACTTGTGCGGGCGGGCGGGCGGGCGCCTGCGCCTCGCTTCGCGGCACCGCCCTGCCGCGCACCCGCTGCGCTGTACGAAGCGGCGCCGCCACGCACCCGGAAACGCGGCCGGCCCCGCACCAGGGGCGACCGGCTGCCCACCCCCGCCGAGCTTGCCGAGCGCGCGAAGAAGACCGACTGGGAGCAGGCCGAGGTCGACCTGCGCGGGTGCAGTGGGCGGCGGCTGGTGCTGGTTCGTGACGCGCTCTGTTACCAGGTCAACTAACACGACCTGCTCCGGCTGGTCATCGTCCGCGCCCCGGGCGGCAACGAGCCCGGCGACTTCTTCGTCACCATCGGCCTGACAACTGAGCGTCGGCCGCTGAGCGCCTGCCGGGCCGCCGGGTCCAGGGCCTGGCCAGCCGCTCGGCCGCCGCGTCGGCCTGGAAGAGCAGTGCCCCATGCCGGGAATCCGGCATGGGGGCACGCTGTCTTTCGTTGGGTCGGAGCGATCAGTAGTCGAAGAGGCCCTTCGGCTCCTCCGGGGCCTCGTGCTGCTCCGGCTCGGCTTCGGACGCGGCCTCGCCCTTCGGATCGGGTTGTGCCACCGGCTCCTCGACGTCGAAGAGGGAGCCTGACGGTGCGCTCTTCGCGGTGGCGTCGGCTGTCGGCTCCGGCGTCCCGGTGGTCGCGGGCGCTGGTGCCTCGTCGGCCGGAATGTCGAAGAGCGACCCTCCTGAGGCGGTCGGCGTGGGAGTCGGCTCTGTTGTGGGGTTGTCGAACAGGGACCCGCTGGAGGTCGGTTTCGCGGGTGGTTGGGTGGGTGCTTCGTCGAAGAGTGAGCCGCTGGGGGTGGTTGGTGTGGTGGGTTCTGTTGTGGGGTTGTCGAACAGGGACCCGCTGGAGGTCGGTTTCGCGGGTGGTTGGGCGGGTGCTTCGTCGAAGAGTGAGCCGCTGGGGGTGGTTGGTGTGGTGGGTTCTGTTGTGGGGTTGTCGAACAGGGACCCGCCGGAGACCGGCTTCGCGGGTGGCTCGGCCGGTGCCTCGTCGAACAACGACGCCCCGGCCTCGCCGGAGGCGGCCCGCTCGGCAGGAGCAGCGGCAGGGGCAGCCGGGGCGGCCGCGGCGGCGGGAGCACCGGTGGGAGCCTTCTCGGCCTTGGTCGCGGCCTCACCCTTGACCGAGGCGAGCAGCATCTGAGCGACGTCGAGGACCTCGACCTCCTCGCGGGCCCCGGCATTGGCCTGGAGCGCCGAGACTCCGTCGGAGAGCATCACCCGGCAGAACGGGCAGCCGACCACGATCTGGTCGGCACCCGTGCCGACGGCCTCCGTGGTGCGGTTCATGTTGATCCGCTCTCCGAGACTCTCCTCCATCCACATCCGGGCGCCGCCGGCCCCGCAGCAGAAGGACCGCTCCGAGTTGCGCTCCATCTCGACGTACGAAGCGCCCGGCAGCGCCGACAGCAGCTCGCGCGGCGGGCTGTAGACCTGGTTGTGCCGGCCGAGGTAGCACGGGTCGTGATAGGTGATCGACCGCGTGTTCGTGCCGGGCTCGGGGGCGACCGGCTTCAGCCTGCCCTCGCGCACGAGCCGGTTGAGCAACTGCGTGTGGTGGACGACCTCGAGCTCGATACCGAATTCCTTGTATTCGTTCTTCAGGGTGTTGAAGCAGTGGGCGCAGGTCGCGACCACCTTCTTGACCTTGAACTCCTTGAAGGTCTCGACGTTCTCCTGGGCCAGGGCCTGGTAGACGAACTCGTTGCCGGCGCGGCGGGCGGAGTCGCCGGTGCAGGTCTCGTGGTTGCCGAGTACACCGAAGGTGACGCCGGCCATGTGGAGCAGCTCGGCGACCGCGCGGGTCGTCTTCTTGGCCCGGTCCTCGTAGGCGCCGGCGCAGCCGACCCAGAACAGCCAGTCGACCGACTCCAGCGACTCAAGGTCCTTGCCGACCTCCTTGACCTCGAACGGCAGGCCCTTGGCCCAGTCCATGCGCGCGCTCGCCGCCATGTTCCAGGGATTGCCCCTGGTCTCAAGGCCCTTGAAGACCTGGTTGAGCTCGGCGGGGAAGTTCGACTCGATCAGTACCTGGTAGCGGCGCATGTCGACGATGTGGTCGACGTGCTCGATGTCGACCGGGCACTGCTCGACGCAGGCGCCGCACGTCGTGCACGACCAGAGCGCGTCCTCGTCGATGACGAAGTCGCCCCCCTCGGGGTTGTAGGACCCCTCGCCCGCGTCGCCCTTGCCGATCAGCGCCCGCTCGGCGTGTCCGGCCTGGCCGGCGGCCTTGAGGTAGGTGTGATCGCGCAGGCCCTTCATCAGCAGCTTCGGCGAGAGGGGCTTCTCGGTGTGCCAGGCCGGACACTGCGACTGGCAGCGACCGCATTCGGTGCAGGTGGTGAAGTCGAGGAGGCCCTTCCAGGAGAAGTCCTCGATCGCTCCGACGCCGAGCGTGGTGTCCTCGTCGAGGCCCTCGATGTCGTCCAGGGTGACGGCCTTGCCGCCGACGGTGAGCGGCTTGACCGCGCCCAGCGCCGTACGGCCCGAGGACTCACGCTTGAACCAGATGTTGAACCAGGCGGTGAACCGGTGCCAGGCGATGCCCATGGTCAGGTTGCGGCCGATGACGATCAGCCAGACCATCGCGAGCGCGATCTTGAAGAACGCGATGAAGTAGACCAGGTGCTCGTTGGCGCCCTGGCCAGCCGGGTAGAGCGCCTCACCGAGCCAGGATGAGAGGGGGAAGTGCGCGCGGGTCGCGTGCTCAGGGTCGGCGAGGTGGAACTCCGCGCCCCGGATGAACAAGATCGCCGCACCCTCGAGCAGGGCCAGGAACTCCACGAAGTAGGCCTGCCAGAACGTCGAGCCGAAGAACCGGCTCCTGCGGCCCTCGCTGCGGGGGTGGTGCTTCTGCCGGTAGACGATCAGCCAGATGATGCCGACCGTGCTCAGCGCGCCGATGAACTCGCTGAACCACTCGAAGGGGTACCAGTGGCCCACGATCGGCCACGCCCACTCGGGGTCGAACAACTGGAAGTAGGCGCCCACTACCGCGGTGCTCAGGAAGAGGAACGCCGCGAACACGAACCAGTGCATGATGCCGACCCAGGTCCATTGGAGCATCCGGGTGTGCAGCACGGTCTCCTTGAGCATGGTGACCGTACGAGCGCCCGGATCGTCGGTGCGGCCCGGGCTCGCGGGCTGGCCCATCCGGATCACCCGGAGCATGCTCCGGACAGCGGGGACCAGGACGAACAGGGCGGCCAGCGTGAGCGCCAGCGACGCCACCAGGGCGAAGATCTGCATCAGGGCTCCTCAAGGATGGTCTTCTGGCCGGGGTCGTGGCGGAGCGTTGCCCGACCCGCCCGCCGGGGGCGGCCAGGGTGACCAGTTGCATGCGGTCCAGCTCGCGGCGCAGGTGACGCCAGGTGCAGCCGACGGCGGTCTCGGCGATCCGGGTGTGCAGTGGCGCCGGCCGCCACTACTGCCCGCAGGAGGCCACGGCATCCCTTGCAGGCACCGCAGCCTCGCTCCAGGGCGATGAACTGCTTCTAAGCGGCCTTGGCAAAGTCAGCTTCGGCGGGCCGCGCCCCGAAGGGGCGCGGGGAACTGCGCGACCAGCCACGATGGAGCCGCAGACGATCGACGGCCCATCGTGGCTGGTCGCAGAGCGCTCAGCGGCGGCGAGATCCTCGGTTCCCGCTGCGTCGAGTCACTCAGCAGCCGTCGGTCACGCGCCTCACCCGGTCACCCCGCGCGACTTGAGCTCTTCGACGATCGCGGGGAGGACCTCGTGCATGTCGCCCACGACGGCGTAGTTCGCCTTGGTCATCATCGGCGCCTCGGGATCGGTGTTGATCGCGAGGATCGTCTTCGACGACGCGCAGCCGGCCCAGTGCTGGATGGCACCGGAGATCCCGCAGGGGACGTACAGGTCCGGGCTGATCCGGGAGCCGGTCTGGCCGACCTGCTCGTGATGGGGCCGCCAGCCGAGCGAGGTGACGACCCGGGACACCCCGACCACGCCGCCGAGCAGCTCGGCGAGCTCGGCGACCGCGCCGAAGCCCTCCGGACCACCTGCCCCGCGGCCTGCACCCACGACGACCCTGGCGGACTTCAGCGAGCCGGAGTGGTCGACCTCCTTGGTGCCTGTCGCCACGACCCGCGCCACGAGGTCGGACTCGGCCACCTCCGGGGTCACCTCCACCCAAGCGGCGGGTGACGCGCCCGCCACCGGCGACGCGATCCACGAGTGGCCGGCGACGGAGAAGACCGCGGGCCGCTGGTCGAGCTTCATCTCCTCCAGGGCCGCCCCGCCGACCACCTGCCGGGTGACCACGAACGGCGTCAGGCCGTGGAACGCGACCGCGTTGGCGGCCATGGGCACGCTGAGCCGGGCGGCCAGATGCGCCAGCACCTCGTTGCCCCGGGGCGAGCCCGCGGCGGTGACCACGACGGAGCGGGTCGACTCGCGGATCGCCTGCAGTGCCGTAGCCCAGGCGGCCCCGGCGTACGAAGCGAACCCCTCGCCCACCGCGTGGTGGACCTCGGCCGCGCCGTGGGCGCCGAGCTCGGCTGCCAGCGCGTCGCGGTCCTCGACCTCGCCGACCACGGCCGCGCGGATGGCGATGCCGCCGCCCTCGGCCGCCAGCGACCGGGCGAAGGCGAGGGTCTCCAGCGAGATCTCGCTCGCGGCGCCGTTCTCGGTCTCGACCAGCACCAGAATCATCGGGTCACCCCCAGCTTCTCAAACAGGTTCGCGACCGCCGTGGCCGCCTCCGTGCCCTCGCCCAGCACCTCAACCGTCGACGGCGCCGGCGGGGGCAGCAGCAGCCGCACCCGGTTCGCTCCGGCGGGCTCGGCCGACAGTGCCCGGGTCTCGATCTCGACCTTCTTGGCCGCCATCCGGCCCCTCAGCGTCGGATAGCGCGGCTCCGCCCCGCCCTCAAGCACGGTGACGATCGCGGGCAGCGGCAGCGAGTAGGTCTCCTCACCGCCGGGGCCGTCGCCGCGGGCGGTCAGGTTGCCGTCGGCCACCTCGACCGTCGACACGCCGTTCACCACCGGCCGGCCGAGCGCGTGGGCCAGCCGGATGCCCACCTGGAAGTCGCCGCTGTCGGCGGCGTCGTTGCCGAGCAGGATCAGGTCGTACGTCGTGCCCGCAGCCTCCTTCTCGCGCACGACGTGGGCGATCTCCCGCGCCACGTCGGCCGGTCCCAGCCGGGCCGGCTCCGCCTCCACGAGCACGGCGGCGCGGCAGCCGAGTGCCAGCGTGTCCCGCAGCTGCTCGGCGGCCTCGGACGGGCCGACGGTCAGCAGCGTGACCGTACCGCCGGTCGCCTCGGCGGTCTGCACCGCCAGCTCGACCGCACAACTCTCGTGGTTGCTCACGGTGAAGCCGACATACCTCCCGTCGACGCCCTGTTGGTCGTCGGTGAGCAGAATCTCACCGGAGGAGTCAGGGACCCGCTTGATGCAGACCAATACGTTCGTCATCGTTCACCTCTCGTGGTCTCGACAGGCCCGACCACTGACAGCACCGCCATCAGCGGATCCGCTCGTTGTCCGGGTCGAAGGGGGGCGTGGCGTCGTTGGTGAGCACGGTCACGGGGTAGAGCTCCTCCATGTAGGAGACCGCGAGCTCGTTGCCGACCCGTGCTTCCTCGGGCGGCAGGTAGGCCATCAGCAGGTGCTTGCCCAGCGAGGGGGCCGAGCCGGCGGCGGTGACGTAGGGGCGGTGGCCGTGCCCGTCGACGAGCGCCTCGCCGGAGCGGGTGAGGATCGGCTCGCCACCGAGCATGTACCGCTTCACCCCGGACGCCGACGTGTGGTCGTCGACGGCCAGCGTGCACAGCACTGCCGCGGGCTCACTGGCGCGCTGCTCGAGGTAGGCCTCCTTGCCGATGAAGTCGGCGCCCTTCACCTTCGGCCGCTGCATGCCGGCCTCGATGATGGTGCGCTCGGCGTCGAGCTCGTGGCCGAAGGCCCGGTAGCCCTTCTCGATCCGCCCGGTGGTCACGTAGACGCCGATGCCGACCGGGCGGGCGCCGTGCGGTGCGCCCGTCGCGAGCAGCTTGTCCCACACCGCGGCGGCCTGGTCGAAGGGGACGTACAGCTCCCAGCCGAGCTCGCCGACGTAGGAGATCCGGGAGGCCAGAACGGTGATGCCGTCGAGGTCGATCTCGCGGCAGTTGAGGAACTTGAAGCCCTCGTGGGACACGTCCGCATCGGTCAGCTGCGACAGGATGTCGCGGGCCCGCGGGCCCCACAGCCCGATCGTGGAGACCCGGTCGGTGAGGTCCTCCAGGGACGCGTCGTCGCCGAGCTGGTCGGCGAACCACTTCTTGTCCGCCATGCCGTGCGCGCCGCCGGTGACGACCCGGAAGTGGTCCTCACCCAGGCGCATGACGGTGAGGTCGGAGCGGAACCCGCCCTTGCCGTCGAGCACCGGGGTGTAGATCACCTTGCCGACAGCCACGTCGCACTGCGCGACACAGGTGCGCTGTACGGCGTCCAGCGCGCCGGGACCGGTGATGTCGAAGATCGCGAAGGCGGTCAGGTCGATGACGCCGGCGGCCTCGCGCATCCGCAGGTGCTCGGCGTTGATGATCGGGCTCCACCAGCGCGCGTCCCACTCGTGCTCTCGCGGCATCACGCGGTCGCCGTACACCTCGAGGAGGTCGGCGTTGGAGTCGTACCACTGCGGCCGCTCCCAGCCGACGGCCTCGAAGAAGACGGCACCGAGCTTCTTCTCCGACTCGTGCATCGGGGAGAGCCGCTGCTCGCGGTCGGACTCGTACTGCTCTGCGGGGTGGACGATCCCGTAGGTCTTGATGAAGGACTCGGTGGTGCGCAGCCGGGTGTGCTCGCGGCGCATCTGGTGGGGGTAGAACCGGGCGATGTCGCTGTGCGCGATGTCGATCTCGCTGTGGCCGTGGGTCATCCACTCCGCGACCGCGCGGCCGACGCCCGGGCCCTCCTTGATCCACACCGCGGCCGCCGTCCACAGCCCCTTCACCTGGCTCTCGCCGAGGATCGGGTTGCCGTCGCAGGTCAGCGACAGCAGGCCGTTGATCGCGTACCGGATCTCCGCGCCCTCGGCGCCCAGCAACTCGGGCATCAGCTCGTAGGCCTGTTCCAGCTGCGGGTCGAAGTCCTCGGTGGTGAACGGCATCTCGGTGGGGCTGAGCTTGGCCTGCTCGATGCTCGGGATCTCCTCCGGCTCGTGCAGGATCGCCCGGTGGGCGTAGGACCCCACCTCCATGTCCGCGCCGTGCTGGCGCTCGTAGCAGAAGGTGTCCATGTCCCGGACGATCGGGTAGTTGATCTCGCCTTGCAGGCCGGTCAGTTGCGGGCAGGGGCCGACGGAGATCATCTGGTGGACGGCAGGGGTCAGGGGGATGCTGATGCCGGCCATGTCGCCGATCTTCGGGCTCCACACACCGCTGGCGATCACGACGTACTCGGCCTCGATGTCGCCCTTGTTCGTGCGCACCCGGCGGATCCGCCCGTCCTCGACGTCCATGCCGAGCACCTCGACGTTGGGCACGCTCTTCAGCGCGCCGCTCGCGATGGCGCCGTCGCGCATGATCGTGCCGGCGCGCAGGGAGTCGACCACGCCGACGCTCGGGGTCCAGAAGGCGCCGATGAACTGGTCGGCCTCGATGAACGGCACCTTCTCCTTGACGAAGGCGGGGTCGACCAGGTGCGACTCGATGCCCCAGGCCTTGGCGCTGGACATCCGGCGGCGCAGCTCCTCCATGCGCTCCTCGGTACGCGCGATCTCGAAGCCGCCGGACTCGGTGAAGACGCCCAGCTCCTTGTACTGCCGCACGGAGTCCAGCGTCAGGTCGGTGATCTCGCGGGAGTGGTCGACGGGGAAGATGAAGTTGGAGGCGTGACCGGTCGAGCCACCGGGGTTGGGCAGCGGGCCCTTGTCGATCTGCACGATGTCGCGCCAGCCGAGCTGGGCCAGGTGGTGGACCAGGCTGTTGCCGACGATGCCGGCGCCGATCACGACGCATTTCGCCTGCGGTGGGACCTCTGCCATGATGACCTCCCTCGAGGTGACACGCAACTGATATACTAGTTGTAAGCACGCTATATGGCAGACGTTCGAGGGTCAAGGGGCAATCTGCCGGACTTCAATCACACAGCCCGCGCGCGGCGGACTGCCGCGCCCGACGGTCGCCGTGCAGCACTCCGGCATCGCGTCCGACAGCAAACCGGGCCCGTTTCGGCGGAGCAGGAAAGTGAGTCAGCGGTCCTTGACGGGGCGTGATCTGTCAGGCTTCACTTCGCTTGTATATCAGTTAGATGTCAGTCGCTGATGAGTGGTGACGAGATCGAGGTGAGACCCGCTCCGAGCCGCCGTGTTCCGGGAGTAGTCCCAGGCATCGACGACCCGCGGGCGGTCGTCACGGGCATGGAGCCGGTGTACGACGGCGATTGCGTGGTGGGCTACGTCACCAGCGACCGCCTACGGCTGCACGACGGGCAAGGGCATCGCCTACGCGTGGCTCGCCGCCCCGGCACAACCGTGCGCATCGGCTACGTCGACTTAGAGCGTCGAGGCGGTCGTCGCCGAGGAACCCCCCGTTCGGCCCGACCATGTCCCGCCTCCGTGGCCAGCTCACAGCGTCGACTTCGAGGGAAGGAACACCCCCGGTGAAAGCACAGCTGCTCGACGGCAAGGCGACCGCCGCCGACATCCGCCGCGAACTGGCCGAGCGCGTGGCCAAACTGACCGCCGCCGGCGGCCGCCCGCCCGGGCTCGGCACCGTCCTGGTCGGTGACGATCCCGGCAGCCACACCTACGTTTCCGGAAAGCACCGGGACTGCGCACAGGTGGGCATCGCCTCCCTCCGCCGCGAACTGCCCGCCGACGCCACCCAGCGGCAGGTCGAGGACGTCATCGACGAACTCAACGCCGACCCGGCCTGCACCGGCTACATCGTCCAGCTTCCGCTTCCGCGCCACCTCGACGCCAACGCCGTACTGGAACGCATGGACCCGGCCAAGGACGCCGACGGCCTGCACCCCGTCAACCTCGGACGACTCGTCCTCGGCGTCGAGGCCCCTTTGCCGTGCACCCCACGCGGCATCGTCGAACTGCTCCGCCGGTACGAGGTGCCGCTCGCCGGAGCGCGTGTGTGCGTGATCGGCCGGGGCATCACCGTCGGCCGCCCCATCGGACTGCTGCTCACCCGGCGCTCCGAGAACGCCACCGTCACCCTGTGCCACACCGGCACCAAGGGCCTGGCCTGGCATGTCCGCGAGGCGGACATCGTCGTCGCGGCCGCCGGCTCGCCCGGGCTGATCACCAAGGAAATGCTGCGCCCCGGCGCGGCGGTACTGGACGTCGGGATCACCCGCACCGACAACGGGCTGGTCGGCGATGTGCACCCGGAGGCCGCCCAGGCCGCCGGCTGGCTCGCGCCCATGCCCGGAGGCGTGGGACCCATGACGCGGGCCATGCTGCTCGCCAATGTCGTCGAGGCCGCCGAGAGGAACGCGAACAGCGTATGAACGCGCTGAACACCCCCTGAACCCCACCCTGGCCGGAGACGTCCGACGAGCCCCTGCGCCCCCGTCGGCGAATTCCCCGACTGGCTGGGGCGCACCCCCCGAGCCGCCCGTGGTCCATGCTGTGGGAGCCCCTCAGGGGCTCCCACAGCGCTCAGTGTGCTCGAATCCTGTCAGTGTCAGGCGAGCCGTCGGCTCAGAACAGCGGGCGTGAATACTGCCGTTGGGCCATCGCCCTTGTGTACACGTCCACGGTCGCGGAGGCCGCCGTCTCCCAGCCGAACGACCGGGCGTGCCGGGCGGCCGCCTCTCCCAACCGGATCGAGAGCACCGGATCGTCGGCGAAGCGGCCCAACGCCCGCGCGTAGTCGGCCGGATGGTGACCCGGCACGAGCACGCCGCTCACCTCATTCCGGACGGCTACCGGCAGACCGCCCACTTCGGCCGCGATCACCGGCGTGCCGCAGGCCTGAGCCTCCAGGGCCACCAGGCCGAAGGACTCGCTGTATGACGGCATGACGAGGACGGACGCCGCCCGGTACCAGTCCACGAGCTGGGCCTGTTCGACGGGTGGGCGGAACAGAACCACATCGGAGATGCCGAGCCGTGCCGCCAGCTTCTGCAGGCCCTCCGGCTCGGCCAGGCCGGATCCGCTCGGTCCGCCCACGACCGGCACGACGAGCCGCTCGCGCAGCCGTGGCCGCTCTTGAAGGAGCCGGGCGACCGCGAGCAGCAGGACGTCCGGCGCCTTCAGAGGCTGAATGCGGCCAGTGAACAGCGGGACCAGCGCGTCGGGCGGCAGCCCGAGGCGCGCACGGGCTGCCGTCCGGCCGGCTTCGACGCCGGAGGCGTCCGGCCGGAAGCGGTCAAGGTTCACGCCCGGGTGGACGACGGTGACCCGCGCGGCGTCGGCGTCGTAGTGACGGATCAGCTCGGCCGCCTCGGTGCCGGTACTGGCGATGAGCCGATCGGCGTCCGCCACGATCTGCGCCTCGCCTGCCACGCGGGCCGCCGGCTCGGGTCTGTCCCCCGCAGCGAGGGAGGCGTTCTTGACCTTGGCCATGGTGTGCATGGTGTGCACGAGCGGGACGCCCCAGCGCTCGGCGGCGAGCCGCCCGACGTGGCCGGACAGCCAGTAGTGCGAGTGGAGCAGGTCGTAGTGCCCGGGGCGCCGGTCGGCCCACGTCCGCATCAGACCGTGTGTGAAGGCGCACAGATGAGCGGGCAGGTCTTCCTTGGCCGAGCCCTCGTATGGGCCCGCGTCCACATGCCGCACGAGGACGCCGGGCGCGAGATCGACGACGGGCGGAAGCGAGGCGGAGGTGGCCCGGGTGAAGATCTCCACCTCGACGCCCGCGGCAGCCAGGCGCCTGGCCAGCTCGACGACATAGACGTTCATCCCGCCCGCGTCGCCGATGCCCGGCTGGTGCAGCGGTGAGGTGTGCACGCTGAGCATCGCGACGCGACGGGGGCGACACCGGGCGCTCGGGTGTCGCAGCCGGGGCGGCCCGACGAGGGTGCCGGCTTCGGCGCGGTCGCGGAGGCCTCCGGCCTGGGGCACGTACTGGCTCACGTCGTGCGTCCTCCTCGCGCTCGCCGTGCGCGTCCTGGCGAAGGGGAGACCGAGAGCGCGCTATCCGACGGTCGTGGCGGCGCCGACGGCAGGATCAGGCGATGCTCGCCCGCGTAGACGTTCATGGACGCGCCGCGCAGGAAGCCGACGAGCGTGAGCCCGGTCTCCGCCGCCAGGTCCACGGCGAGGGAGGACGGGGCCGAGACCGCGGCCAGCACCGGGATGCCCGCCATGACCGCCTTTTGCGCCAGCTCGAACGACGCCCGTCCGGACACCAGCAGGATGGCCTGCGACAACGGCAGGGCACCGGACTGGAGGGCGTGCCCGATCAGCTTGTCGACGGCGTTGTGCCGGCCCACGTCCTCCTTCAGGTCCAGCAGGTCGCCCTCCGCCGAGAACAGCCCGGCGGCATGCAGACCCCCCGTCCGATCGAACACCCGCTGCGCGGACCGCAGTCGGTAGGGGAGGGCAGCCAGCAGATCGGGTCCGACCCGCACCGGGGGAGTGTCGGCGATCGGCCAGCGGGCGGTGGTCCGCACGGCGTCCAGGCTCGCCTTGCCGCACAGACCGCAGGAGGACGTGGTGTACACGTTCCGCTCGAGCGTGATGTCGGGCATCACCACGCCGGGGGCGAGCCGCACGTCGACGATGTTGTAGGTGTTCGATCCTCCCTCACCCGTCGCACCCGCGCAGTACACGATGCCCGTGAGTTCCTCGGCCCGGCCGAGGACACCCTCACTCACCAGGAAACCGGCCGCCAACGCGAAGTCGTCACCAGGCGTCCGCATGGTGATGGCCAGCGGTTTCCCGCCGAGCCGGATCTCCAGCGGTTCCTCGGCGACCAGCGTGTCCGGGCGGGCGCTGACAGCACCCTCCCGGATCCGCAGCACGCGCCGGCGCTCGGTGACTCGTCCCATGCCGGGGCCCGCTCAGCACTCGATGATGTTGACGGCGAGGCCGCCACGGGCGGTCTCCTTGTACTTCACGCTCATGTCGGCGCCGGTGTCCTTCATGGTCTTGATGACTTTGTCGAGGGAGACGTGGTGCCGGCCGTCGCCCCGCAGGGCCATGCGGGCGGCGGTGACGGCT
>NZ_BAAASJ010000007.1:0-67584 GCF_039532825.1 Streptomyces vastus | reverse complement strand
GGCTGCGCTCGAGCGGGGGGACCCCCATCGCGGCGGAGCCGCTGATGTCACAGTCCCGCGCCCCTGGGTGGGTGGTGGGTGGTGGGTGGTGGGTGCGGGGGCAGTGGGCCGGTGGGCAAGTGCAGGCACGTGGTGGCTGGCGACTCCTGGCGCGCCCCTTCAGGGGCGCGGGGAACTGCGCGACAAGCCACGACGGACCCGCACTCGCCCATGAACCGAACCCACCGCCCCCGTGGGAGTGCCCGCTCAACCGCCGGAGGCAGTCGGTGTCACCACCATCGCCGAGCCGCCCCCGCGCCGTACCGTCTCCGCCGCCGCCAGCCACTTCCCGTCGGGCAGCCGCTGGACGCCCGTCGCCGCGCCGATCTCCGGGTTCTGCCGGAAGCCATGGCCGATCGACTCCAGCTGTGTCCTCGACTGGCTGTTCCACAGGCCCGGTTCGAGCTCGGTGGTCGTCTGGTTGCGCTGGCTGGCGCGTGGCGCGGCGATCGCGTCGACCAGCGGAAGGCCACGGTCGACGAAGCCCGTCAGCGTCTGCAGCACCGTCGTGACGATGGTCGCGCCGCCCGGCGAACCGAGCGCGACCACGGGCTTGTTGTGCTGGTCCAGCACGATCGTCGGCGAGATCGACGAGCGTGGCCGCTTGCCCGGACCCGGCAGATTCGGGTCGTGCACATCGGGGCTCGCGGGTGTGAAGGAGAAGTCCGTCAGCTCGTTGTTGAGGATGAAGCCACGGTCCGGGACGGTGATGCCGCTGCCGCCGGTCTGCTCGATGGTGAGGGTGTACGCGACGACGTTGCCCCACTTGTCGGCCGCGGTGAGATGCGTGGTGTTCTCACCTTCGTACGTCGTCGGTGCCGCCGTACCGCCGGTCGAGCAGGCCGCGGGGTTCCGCGGATCTCCCGGCGCCAGCGGGCTCTTCAGCACCGCGTCATCCTTGATCAGGCACTCGCGCGAGTCGGCGTACTTCTGCGACAGCAGTTCCTTCGTCGGTACGTCCTCGAAGGCGGGGTCGCCCACCCAGCGCCCCCGGTCCGCGAAGGCGATACGGCTCGCCTCGATGTAGCGGTGCAGGTACTGGACGTCCGAGGCCTTCGAAAGGTCCGTGTTCTCAAGGATGTTGAGCGCCTCCCCGACCGTGGTGCCGCCGGAGGAGGAGGGGGCGATGGAGTAGACGTTCAGACCGCGGTACTTCGTCTTCGTCGGGGCCTGCCGCTTCGTCTCGTACGCGGCGAGGTCCTTGAGGGACAGTTCACCCGGGCGTGCGTTGCGTCCCGAAGCCGGGTCCACGGGCGGGTCGTTGACCGTGTCGACGATGTCGCCGGCCAACTCGCCGTGGTAGAGCGCACCGACGCCCTTGCGGCCCAGCTCCTCGTACGTGCGCGCCAGATCGGGGTTCTTGAACGTGGCGCCGACCACAGGCAGTTGGCCGCCAGGGAGGAACAGCTCGGCCGTGTCGGGGAAGTCCTTGAAGCGCGCCTGGTTGGATTCCGTCTGGGAGCGGAACGTCGGGTCGACGGTGAACCCTTCGCGCGCGAGCCGCTCGGCGGGCTTCAGCAGCGGGCCGAGCCGCTTGCTGCCCCAGGCGTCGAGCGCCGTCTGCCAGGTGGCGGGCGTGCCGGGCGTCCCCACACCGAGCCCGCTGGTCACCGCGTCGGCGAACGGGATCGGTTGCCCGTTCTCCAGGAAGAGCCCCGAGTCGGCGGTCTGCGGTGCCGTCTCGCGTCCGTCGATGGTGTGCACCGTACGGGACTTGGCGTCGTAGTAGACGAAGTAGCCGCCCCCGCCGATGCCCGAGGAGTACGGCTCGGTGACGCCGAGCGCCGCTGCCGTGGCGACGGCCGCGTCCACCGCGTTGCCGCCCTTGCGCAGGACCTCGATACCGGCGGCGGACGCGTCGGCGTCCACGCTCGCCACGGCCCCGCCGTATCCGACGGCGACCGCCTCCTTCTCGGGCGGCGCGCCCGCCGGCGCGGACGGGGGTGCCGCCGCCCCGACCGACACCACGGCGGCCGAGACCGCCAGGACCGCGAGATTCCGTCTGACCGGACGACGACCCATCCCTACCTCCAGTTAACAGCCGTCTGCGCAGCGTACTTCTTTGCCATGATCCCGTCAGGACTCCTCGAACAGCGTTCCGGCGCGCCCGCTACCATGCGCGCCCATGAATGACGACGTGCGCAACATCGTTCTTGGCGTGGTCCTGGCCGTCATCGGCGCCGCGCTCGGCTGGCTCGCCCGTACGTACCTGTGGAATCGCAAACTCCGCCGTAAGCAGGCGTTCTTCGGGCTGCCCGAGAACTCCGAGTCGCTGCTGGTGGTGAATCGTGATGCGGGCGGCCCGGATCTCACGGTCGTGCGCCACGATGTGGCCGCGCTGCTCGAACTCGCCGCGCTGATCAAGGACTGCGGCGCACACTCCCAGCTCGTCGCCCACGACGCGGTGCAGCAGGGTTTCGGGGAGCGTACGGAAATCTGCGTGGGCCATCCCTCGGCAAATCGCCGGATGGCCGCGCATCTGCACTCGCTGCTCCCGGGCATCCGCCTCAACACGGACCCGGAGCCGGGCCCGGACCGCGGCGCCTTCCAGATCGGCGGGGAGACCTATCGCCTGGAACCCGGCAGGAACGAGTACGCGTTTCTCGCCCGGCTCACCGCGGGCCAGGGCCATGACACGACGAGACCTGTGTTCGTCTTCTGCGGCCAGCGCGCGATCACCAACCAGGCGGCCACCCGCTATCTCGCCCGCCATCATGAGCGGCTGGCGCGCAAGCACGGCAACAACTCCTTCGTCCTGCTCCTGAAGGTCGTCAACTCCCAGGCGTACGGCTCCGATGTCGTCGAACTCGTCGCGGACGTCACAAAGGCCGCGCAGGCGCCGCCTCCGGCGCCGGCGCCGGAGGCGGCTCCCCAGAAGGGACATCGCACCTCCTAAGTCCCTACACATTTCAACGATCGTTACTCGCACGTAACTTACCGACGGGTTACCTGCGGTAAGAGACGGCGGTTACCGTCGGGTCACTTTGCACTTACACGAGTGAGGAGTGACCCGTGGGAAGCCCTCGCAAAGCCCTGCGTACCACCGCAGTTGGTGCCGTTTCGGCGACCTTGCTCGCCGGCACGGCCCTCACCATCGCCCCCGCCGCACAGTCGGCGCCCGCCGTGTCGGCCGCGGCCGGCGTCCGGTTCGTAGACATCGCCGGCGACGGCGGCACGACCCTCAAGGCCAACGTCGTCACCCCCACGGTCGACGATGGCACCCGCCGCTACCCGCTGATCGTGCTGCCGACGAGCTGGGGACTGCCGCAGGTCGAGTACCTCGCGCAGGCCCAGAAGCTCGCCAACTCCGGCTACGTGGTCGTCAGTTACAACGTCCGCGGCTTCTGGCAGTCCGGCGGCCACATCGAGGTGGCGGGCCCGCCGGACATCGCCGACGCCTCCAAGGTGATCGACTGGGCCCTCGCCAACACCCCGGCCGACGCCGACCAGGTCGGCATGGCGGGACTCTCGTACGGCGCGGGCATCAGCCTGCTCGCCGCCGCACACGACAAGCGCGTCAAGGCAGTTGCCGCGCTCAGCGGCTGGGCCGACCTGATCGACTCGATCTACTCCGGCCGCACCCAGCACTCCCAGGCGGCGGCCCTGCTGGACGGGGCGGGCAACATCACCGGCCGCCAGAGCCCCGAACTCAAGCAGATCTTCAAGGACTTCTTCGCCTCCAACCTGGCCAGGGAGCCGGAGCTCATCGCCTGGGGGAAGAAGCGTTCCCCCGCGACGTACGTCGACCGGATCAACGCCAACGGCACGGCGGTCATGCTCGCCAACGCCTGGGGCGACACGGTCTTCCCGCCCAACCAGTACGCCGACTTCTACGAGAAGCTGACCGGCCCCAAGCGGCTGGAACTGCGCCCCGGCGATCACGCCACCAACGAGGCGACCGGACTGCTCGGCCTGCCCAACGACGTGTGGACCGACACCGCCCGCTGGTTCGACCACCACCTCAAGGGGGCGAACAACGGCATCGACCGCGAGCAGCCCGTCCGGCTCAAGTCCCGCTCCACAGGCGGCTACGAGGGCTATCCCGACTGGAAGTCGGTCACCGCGACACGGAAGAAGATCGACCTCGCGGGCACCACCACGATTCGCGCGAACATCAACTCCGGTGCGGACGGCGGGATCATCTTCCTGTCCAGCATCCTCGACCAGGTGGCCCAGCTGCCCCCGATGGCTTCGATGCCGCTCCTGCCCCGCCGGTACGCCGCCGTATGGCAGTCGGAGAAGTACAAGAGCGCCCAACTGGTGCGCGGGACCACGAAGCTGCACACCACGGTCACCAGCACCAAGGAGAGCGGCACCCTCATCGCGTACCTCTACGACGTGGGCCCGCTCGGCATCGGCAAGCTGGTCAGCAACGCGCCGCACACCTTCCACGGGCAGACGCCGGGCAAGCCGTTCGGCGTCGACCTGGAGCTGTTCTCCACGGCCTACGACGTCCCGGCGGGGCACCGTCTCGCCCTGGTCGTCGACACGGTCGACCCGCTCTACATCGAGCACAATCCGGACGGCGCGCAGCTGACCTTCTCCTCACCCGTGGCCGACCCGTCGTACGTGTCGGTCCCGCTGCGCGAGCAGTGATCTCCGGCTGCTGCCGGGCGGGCCATCGCCATCGCCCTCCCCATCACCCGTGAGTTGCCGCTCCCCCAAGCCAGTTCTCGGACCCGCCACCCGTCAGTGCTTGAGGATCTTGGAAAGGAAGTCCTTGGCACGGTTGCTCCGCGGGTCGGTGAAGAACTCCTCGGGGGTGCGGTCCTCGACGATGCGGCCGTCGGACATGAACACGACGCGATCGGCGGCGGAGCGGGCGAAGCCCATCTCGTGGGTGATGACCATCATGGTCATGCCCTCGCGCGCGAGCTGCTGCATCACCTCCAGCACCTCGTTGATCATTTCCGGGTCGAGTGCCGAGGTCGGCTCGTCGAACAGCATCGCCTTGGGGTCCATGGCGAGAGCGCGGGCGATGGCCACGCGCTGCTGCTGGCCACCGGAGAGCTGTGCCGGGTACTTCGGGGCCTGGTCGGCGAGGCCCACCCGGTCGAGGAGCTGACGCGAGCGACGGTCGGCCTCGTCCTTCTTGCGTCCGCGGACCTTGGCCTGCCCCAGCGAGACGTTCTGCAGGACCGTCTTGTGCGCGAAGAGGTTGAACGACTGGAAGACCATCCCGATCTCCGCGCGGAGCCTCGCGAGGTCCTTGCCCTCCTCGGGCAGCAGCTTCCCGTCGAGCTTGATCTCCCCCGACTGGATCACCTCGAGCCGGTTGATCGCCCGGCACAGCGTCGACTTGCCCGATCCCGAGGGGCCGATGACCACGACCACCTCCCCCTTGCCGACGGTGAGATTGATGTCCTGGAGGACGTGCAGATCGCCGAAGTACTTGTTGACGTCATGCAGCTCGATCAGGGGATCGACAACCATGCCCGGCCCTACTCACTCTCAGCTGTGTCGCGGTGACCGCAAACTATCCAGACAGAAGTGCACTCAATGTACGACACGCACCTTTCGGACATAACCCCTGTCTGCCGCCGGTTGATGCGATAGGGGTTGCTGGGGTGAGGAGGACCGCTGAGGTGGTGGACACGCCGGGGATGACGTGCGCCTGGGATGACCCGGGCCGAGGACGGCGCCGGATTACGCCTCCGAGACCTCGCCGTACAGCTGGGAGAGTTCCGGTACGCCGCTGGCCGCCCACTCGTGCCCGGCGGCGACGACGTCGATCTCCCGGCCGGATTCCAGCCGTATCACCGGCTGGCCGTCGGGCCACAGCTGCCAGGCCGCGCCGGGGACCGTGCGCAGGATGACGGTGCCGAGATACAGGCCGGCGTCGTTGCCGAGCCAGGGCAGGCTCTCCTCGTCGTCGCGCCAGCGCGGCAGCAGCTGGTCGAGCGCCTCCAACGAGGCCGGGGAGTCGTCGAGTTCGATCCCCGCCCGGTACGCCTGGGAGCGCAGCAGTTCGCACTCGGAGAGCAGCTCGGCCACTCCCTCACGATCGCTCTCGCTGTCGGAGAAGACAGTGACTCTGGCGGGGTCTCGCTTCTTGCGCCAGTTGCCCAGGAACGAGATGTTCATACTCCCAGCCTGTCATCCGTATCGCCCGGCGCACCACAGGGCACGCTGGGCCGCTTGTTCCAGGGGATTTCGCCCGGTGTTCGCGCGTCGATCATTGACGGGTCCCTGACGTCTCCTTAGCTTCGCGGAGCACCTGTGGTCTCGCACCTGTCGTGTCACATCTGTCGTCTCGCATGTGTCGTCTTGTCGGCAAACGGGAGGAGTCGGTCGTGCACCGACGTGTCTGGGGTTCGGCCGTCGCTCTCGCTCTTCTCATGATGGCCGTGCCGACGGCGTCCGCGAAGGCCGGGCTGCCGACCCGGACCGGGCCGCTCCCGCTGGAGCGGCTCTTCGACAACACGGCCGTCAGCGCTGACACGCGGCCCGGCCAGGCGGACTTCGACGGCTCGGGCGGCTCCCTGTCGGCTCGTGACCTGGCCGCCGCGGGCTGGACGCCGGGCCGCACACTGACCGTTCAGGGTGCCCGGCTGACCTGGCCGCGCAGTGCGGCGGGCCGGCCCGACAACGTGCGCGCCGACGGCCAGTTGGTCCGGGTGCGCGGCCGTGGGGACGCCCTCGCCTTCCTGGTGGCAGGCACGGCCGGCGACGCGGTCACGGGCACGGGTGTGGTGCGGTACGCGAACGGCTCGCACTCCACGTACCGGCTGACCGCACCCGACTGGCGCCGCGGCCCCCTTGCCACAAAGGCCGTGGCACTGCCGCACGTCAACACGCCCGGCGGCCAACTCGCCGAGAAGGCACGGCTGTACGTCGTGACCGTGCCGCTCGCCGAAGGGCGGGACGTTGCCTCCGTCCAACTGCCGCGCAGTGACGAGCTTCATGTGTTCGCGCTGTCGGTACGCGCCGACTCGCCCGGATGGACGGGCAGTTGGGCCACCTCCACCTCCGGGTACGGGGCGGTCGGGCCCTGGACGGACCGGACGCTGCGCCTCGTGGTGCACACCTCGGCGGGCGGGCCGCGCGTACGGATCCGGCTCGACAACACCTTCGCCGCCGCGCCCGTACGGATCGGCAGTGCGACGGTGGCGGTCCAGGCGTCGGGGGCGAGCCCGCGGAGCGCTCCCGTGCCGCTGTCGTTCCGGGGCGGCGCCGGGACCGAAATCCCCGCGGGCGCACAGGCGTTCAGCGACCCGCTCGGCTTCGATGTGCCCGCGGACGCCAATCTGCTCGTGAGCTTCCATCTGCCGGGAACGGTGACCGCCGCGCCCATGCACAGCCTGGCCGTCCAGCGGTCGTACGTCAGTGAGCCGGGCGACCATGCCGCGGACGCCGGCCCGGACGCGTACACCTCGACGATCAGCAACTGGCCGCTGCTGACCGGTGTGGACGTGGGCGGCGGGCCCGGTTCCGTGGTGCTGCTCGGGGACTCGATCACCGACGGCGAGAAGTCGACGCCGGACGCGAACCTGCGCTGGGGCGATGTGCTCGCCAGGCGGCTGCGGGACCAGGACGTGGTCCCGCACTACGGGGTCCTCAACCACGGCATCTCGGCGAACCGTGTGGTCACCGACCGCTACCCCGGCGACGGCGTCTCCACCGACATGGGCGGCGTGAGCGCCCTGAACCGCCTCGACCGTGACGTCCTCGCCCAGACGTCGGCCCGTACGGCCATCGTCTTCCAGGGCGTCAACGACGTCCGCTGGGGCGCGAGCTCGGACCAGGTCATCGCCGGGCTGCGTGAGATCGCCGACCGGGCGCACGCGCGTGGGCTGCGGGTGCTGGCCGCGACGATCGTTCCCTGCGAGGGGGAGGCGCGGTGCACGGCTGCCGCCGATGCCAGCCGCTCCGCGGTGAACGGATGGATTCGGGCCAGCTCCTCGTTTGACGGGGTGCTGGACTTTGATGCGGTTTTGCGGGACCCGGAGCACCCCTCCCGGATGCTGCCGGTGTATGACAGCGGGGATCATCTGCATCCGGGGAATGCGGGGCTCGCTGCGCTGGCGGAGGCTGTGGATTTGACGTTGCTGTAGCTGCAGCGCCGCGGCTCCGCTCCGCGGGGAGGTCGTCATTCGGCTGCGGGCCGTCCGTGGCTGGTCGCGCAGTTCCGCGAGCCTCTTTGGGGCACGCCCCTGCGGGCGTCCGCTTACACGTCGACGTCCACTACCACCGGAGCGTGGTCGGACGCGCCCTTCCCCTTGCGCTCCTCCCTGTCCACGTACGCATCCGTCACCGCCTTCGTGAAAGGCTGGTTGCCGTAGACCAAGTCGATGCGCATGCCTCGGTTCTTGGGGAAGCAGAGCTGGCGGTAGTCCCAGTACGTGTACGGGTGGTCGTACTTGAGGGGGCGCGGGACCACGTCTGCCAGGCCTGCCTCGCGGAGTTCGGTGAGGGCGGCGCGCTCGGCGGGAGTGATGTGGGTGGAGCCCTCGAAGGCGGCGATGTCGTAGACGTCGTCGTCCGTCGGTGCGATGTTGTAGTCGCCCAGCACCGCGAACGGGCGGCTGCCGCCCGCGTCGCCCGCGACCGCTGCCTTCAGGGCCTCGATCCACTGGAGCTTGTAGGCGAAGTGGGGGTGGTCCACCTCTCGGCCGTTCGGCACGTACACCGACCAGACGCGGACCGGGCCGCAGGTCGCCGCTATGGCGCGGGGCTCCTGGACGCCGTCGTAACCGGGGTCGCCGGGCAGGCCCTTGACCACGTCTTCGAGGCCGCTGCGGGAGATCACCGCCACTCCGTTCCACCGGCCTGTCGCGTGCACCGCCGACTCATAGCCAAGCTTGGTCAGTTCGTCGGTGGGGAACTGCTCGGCGGTGGTCTTGGCCTCCTGGAGGCACAGCACGTCGGTGCCGCTGCTCTCCAGCCAGGCCAGCAGCCTGGGGAGGCGGGCGGTGATCGAGTTCACGTTCCAGGTGGCAATCCGCATGCCTCACAACCTACCGGCAGGGTCTGACAACGGACCCGCGGGAAGGCTTGCGCTCAGAGCTCGGCCGAGGCGCCCGGCGTCAGCCGCAGGTGCTCCGCGCCGCCCAGGCCGCCGATCTGCCGGTCGTAAATGGGGCGGGCCAGGTCGGTGAGGAGGGCGTCGTGGATGTCGTACGCGCGCTGCGGCTTGACCTCGCGTACGTACTCGATGATCTCGGCGATCTTGTTCCAGGGGGCCATCACCGGGAGCATCAGCGTCTCGACCGGCTGGTCGGGGACGGTGAGGGCGTCGCCCGGGTGGAAGACGCGACCGCCGTCCACGAGATAACCGACGTTGGTGATGCGCGGGATGTCGGGGTGGATGACGGCGTGCAGTTCGCCGTGGACCTGCACGTCGAAGCCCGCGGCGGTGAAGGTGTCGCCGTGGCCGACGGTGTGCACCCGGCCGGGGAACGCCGCCGCGATCTGGTCGGAGACGGACTTCAGGGTCCACAACTCTGCGCCGGGGTTGGCCTCGAGACCGGCCCGCAGCCGGCCCTCGTCGAAGTGGTCGGGGTGCTCGTGCGTGACCAGGATCGCGTCCGCTCCTACCGCGGCGTCCTCCTCGCTGAAACCGCCGGGGTCGATGACGAGCGTGCGCCCGTCCTTCTCGAGCCGGATACAGGCGTGCGACTTCTTCGTGAGCTTCATGAGTTCCATCCTGCCCCGCCCCCTGGAGCGGGCTCACCCCGGCAGCCCGCGCCCGGGATGTCCGGCGGCTCACTCCTGAGGCGTGGTCTCCTCGCGGATGACTTTCTGCGCCACCTTGAAGGCGCTGTTCGCGGCCGGTACGCCGCAGTAGACGGACGCGTGCAGGAGTACCTCCTTGATCTCGGCCGGAGTGAGGCCGTTGCGGAGGGCGGCCCGGGTGTGGAAGGCGAGTTCTTCGAGGTGGCCGCCCGCGACGAGGGCGGTGAGTGTGACACAGCTGCGGGAGCGTCTGTCCAGACCGGGCCGGTCCCATATCTCGCCCCACGCGTAGCGCGTGATGAACTCCTGGAAGTCCCCGGAGAACTCGTCCGCCTGGGCGAACGCCCGGTCCACATGCGCGTCGCCGAGCACCTCACGGCGGACCTTGATGCCCGCGTCGTACGGGTCGGGCCTGCCCAGGGCCTCGGGCTGCTCGGCGGCGGCGGCGATCTCGGCGACGGGCGCGACCGGCGGCGCCGCGGCCAGGACCGGCTTGACCGGGGACGCCGCGATCGCCATATGGCCGGAGGTCGTGTCGAAGGCGGGCTGCCAGGCGCTGCTGAAGTGCCGTACGAGCAGGTCGGTGACCGCGGCGGGCTGCTCCACGGGCACCAGGTGTGAGGCGCCGGGCACGACCGCGAGACGGGCGTCCGGTATTCCGGCGACCAGGGTGCGGGCCTCGGCGGGGCCGGTGACCTGGTCGTCGGAGCCGACGAGAACGAGCGTGGGCACACCGACCCGGCCGAGTTCGGGGCGTACGTCGAAGGAGGCGAGCGCCTCGCAGGCGGCGATGTAGCAGCCGGGGTCGGTGGTGCGCACCATCTGCACGGCCCACTCGGTGATCGCGGGCTGGGCGGCTGCGAAGCCGGTGGTGAACCAGCGCTCCGGGGACGTACGGGCGATGGGGTCGAGGCCGTTCGTCCGTACGATCACTCCGCGCTGGCGGAACTCGTCGGCCGTGCCGAAGCGCGGTGAGGCGGCGATCAGGGCGAGCGAGGCGACCCGCTCCGGGTGGCGCAGGGCCAGCTCCGTACCGATGGCGCCGCCGAACGCGCAGCCGGCGTAGCCGAACCGCTGGACGCCGAGCCCGTCGAGCGTGCCGAGCAGCCGCCCGGCCAGGTCGTTGACCGAACCGGACGGGTACGCGGGCGCGCCGCCGTGGCCCGGCAGGTCGAACCGGAACACCCTCCAGTGCTTCATCAGCTCCGGGACCTGTCGGTCCCACATGTGCCAGGTGGTACCGAGCGAGGGACCCAGGACCAGGACAGGTGCGTCATCTGGTCCGTCAAAGCGGTATTGCAGGGTGTTGGTACTGGTGTCGCTCACGCCGCTCACGCTCTCATATCCCACAATTTCTCAGGTGCCTGGGTCGGAACCCCATGCAAGCCATCCCACTTTGTGGCGGCTCCGCGAAGATCCTCTGCATCCGGCTTTGCGTACCACCTTTTCGTGGTCTTGACGTTTCAGGTGCCGGCGGAAGCGCCGGTGAGCACCCGGATCTCCGTCTCCCGGTAGTCGGCCCCTCCAGGCTCATGCCGGTCGCTGAGCGAGCCGAGCCAGCCCAGGAGAAAGCCGACGGGGACGGAGACCAGGCCGGGGTTACGCAGCGGGAAGACCGCGAAGTCGGCGTCGGTCAGCAGTGCGCCGGGATCTCCGGAAACAGCCGGGAGAGCACCACCAGCAGTACGGCCGTGACGAGGCCCCCGTACATGCTCCACACCGCTCCCCGGGTGGTGAACCCCTTCCACCACAGGTTGTACAGGAGGGTCGGCAGGACCGCGGAGGCCGCGATGGCGAAGGCGAGGCCGACGAGGAACGAGATGTTCAGGTGCTGGGCGAACATCGACCAGCTGCCGCATGTCGTAGGGCCGGTGCGAGGTTTCGGGGACGATCGTGTCGAGATCGCCGTCTTCGGCGTGGGTCTCCAGGTCGACGTCCTCGTCCGGGTCGGCCGGCGGGTCCTCCAGGTTGTTGGACGGCAGGTACGACAGCAGGTCCTTGACGTACTCGACGGCGTCCTCGTCACTGTCCGCCAGATGGTGCGCGCTGCCCGAGACGGTGTTGTGGGTGCGGGCGCCGCCCAGTTCCTCCACGTCGAAGCCCTCGCCGGTGATGGTGGTGACGATGTCGGGGGCGGTGGTGAGCAGGTGCGATGCCCGATCGACCATCACGGTGAAGTCGGTGAGCGCGATCGAGTGCACGCCGGTGCCGGTGCAGGATCCCGTGATGAGGGATATCTGGGGGACAACGCCCGAGGCCCGGGCATGGCGGCGCAGTACCCGACCGTACGCGCCCAGCGAACCGGTGCTGTCCTGGGAGCGCGTGCTGCCGGTGTCATGGATGGTGATGACGGGGCAGCCGGTCTTGAGGGCGAAGTCGATCGCAGTGCAGGCCCTTTGGGCGTGGGCCTCGCTCAGGGCGCTGCCCACGCCGGGGAAGCCGAAGGCGAAGACGGCCACAGGGCGTCCGTCGACCGTGCCGTGCCCGCAGACGGCGCCGTCGCCGGTGTCCGCAGGGCTGACGGCGTTCCATCCGAGGAACTCGTTCAGTTCCACGAACGAGTCCTCGTCGAGGAGTTGCTCCACCCTCTGCCGGGCGGTCACCCTGCCTGCGTCTTCTGTGTCCGGCGGGCCGGCGACGGTGCGGAAGAACGCGGCGGAATCGTTGTTGAGCGGCCACAGCTCCGTCGTCTTCCTGACGGTGGTGTGGACGTCGGTGGCGCCTCGACCATCCGGTGTCCCTCCTGTCGTTGCGCGCGTCACGGGTGAGGAAGTGGGCGACAAGAGATTCGGTTACCGGACTCCGCCGCTCGCCGACAGTAGTGATTGTGGAACGATCCTTCAATACTTGGTGGCAGTCCGGCCTTTGAAGCCCGATCACGTACCGGCTTACGGCGAAACAGGCGCGAAACGAGAAGGCTTCGTAGAAAAAACCTTCATACCTCTTGAAGGATCGTTCAACGATCTCTAGCTTGTTCCCACATCGAGCACCAAGCCAGGTACACGTACCGGCAAGGTCTCAGCGGCCGGACTCACGAGGACCGACCGACCCGCAACCGCTCCGACACGACGTCTCGTTGTGCCCGTCCCCTCTTCCGTGAGGTCCACGTGACAACCACTCCTCCAAGAACCACGGCCCGCGTGGCCGGCGAGGCGACCGGCGCCTTCGCCTGGTACCAGACGATGTCCAAGAGGGGTCAGCGCGCCTTCAAGGGTGCGTTCGGCGGCTACGCCCTCGACTCCTACGACTTCCAGGTGTTGCCGCTGGGCATGGCGGCCATCACGGCCTACTTCACCCTCAGCACCTCCCAGACCGGCCTGCTGACCACCGCCACCCTGCTCGCGTCCGCGGTCGGCGGTGTCCTCGCCGGTGTGCTGATCGACCGGCTGGGCCGGGTCAAGACCCTCATGATCACGGTGGTCACCTACGCCGTGTTCACCGTGGCCTGTGGCTTCGCCAACAGCTACGAGATGCTGCTCGCGATGCGCACGCTTCAGGGCATAGGGTTCGGCGGCGAATGGGCGGCCGGCGCCATTTTGGTCGCCGAGTACGCCAAGCCGCGCTACCGCGGCCAGGTCCTCGCCTGGGTGCAGTCCTCCTGGGCGGTCGGCTGGGGACTGGCCGTCATCATCTCCACCGTCCTCCTCGACACGGTGGACCAGGACATTGTCTGGCGGATCCTGTTCTGGACCGGCGCTCTGCCCGCCGTGCTGCTGATCTACGTTCGCCTCAAGGTCGAGGACGCTCCTGAAGTCGCGGAGAAGCTCACCAAGAAGGAGGCCCGCGTTCCGGTGACCGCCGTCTTCCGAGGCGGCCTGGCTCGCAAGACCATCTTCGCGACCATGCTGTCCATGGGCGTGATGGGCGGCTACTACACCTTCGCCACCTGGCTGCCCACCTACCTCAAGACCGAGCGCGGACTGTCCGCGGTCGGCACCGGCGGCTACCTCTTCGTACTCATCACCGGCGCCTTCCTCGGCTATGTCACCGCCGGATACATCATCGACCGTCTGGGCCGCAAGAAGTCCTTCGCCCTCTTCGCCTTCCTCAGCGCCGGCCTGCTCATGGCGTACGTCCAGATTCCCGCGGGTTCCAACACCCTGCTCATGTTCGCCGGCTTCCCGCTCGGCTTCTGCGCCTCCGCCATCTTCTCCGGCTTCGGCTCGTACCTTGCCGAGCTCTATCCGGTCCAGGTCCGCGGCACCGGCCAGAGCCTCACGTACAACGTCGGACGCGCCCTGGGGGCGATCTTCCCGACGGCCGTCGGGTTCTCCGGGGGTGTCGGCGGCGCGCTGACCTACGGCGCCATCGGCTACGCCATCGCGGTGGTCGCCCTCCTGGGGCTGCCCGAGACGAAGGGCAGCGAGCTCAGCTGACCCCGTTTCAGACCTCCCGTGGGGGGAGGCTGCCGGGCCGCACCCGTTCACCGGGTGCGGCCCGGCGTTGCGTCCATGGCAGCCCCCGGGGTCCGGGTCGCCGCGGCGGCCCCGGGACGGGGATTGAAGGTCACACCGGCTGTGGGCGCGGGCTGCCTCAAGGCCCCTGGAAGCGTTCCGAGTACCTCTCGACCAACTGCTTTTCAGCATCGTCGAGGTACGAGGTCAGCAGCAGCTCCGCCCTGACGACGTTCGCCTCCTGGAGGGCGGAGAGGATCTCCCGGTTGCGCGGCAGGTACGGCTCGTGAAAGCCGCGCGGATTGTCCATGGCGTGGAACACCAGACGCAGTTCGGCCAGCACACCCCGCATGAGCTCGTTCAGGCGGGTGCTGCGGGCGAGGGCCACCACGGCCTGGTGGAAGTGGATGTTGGCCGTCCCGAGGGCGGCCCAGTTGCTGTCCTCCGACGCCTTCTCACCCTCGGCGACCGCGGCCTCCGCCTGGCTCAGGTCGTAGGGCGGCATGCTCAGGCTGCGTACCGCGGCGCACTCGATGAGCTTGCGCACCCGGTAGATGTCGATGACGTCCTGGACGGTGAGCACGCGCACGAAGACGCCGCGGTTGAGTTCATGGGTGAGCAGCCCCTCGTGGGTGAGCAGGCGGAAGGCCTCGCGAAGGGTGTTGCGGGAGACCCCGAGAGCGTGCCCGATGGAGTCCTCCGAGAGTTTGGTGCCCGGCGCCAGATATCCCTCCGCGATGCGCGTGCGCAGAATCTCGGCCACCCGGTCGGCAGTACTGGAGCGTCCGAGCAGTTCGCGGTCACCCATGAGCACGGCCGGGTCGATCTCGGCAGCCATGACGTCCATCCTTCGAACAGGGCCGACCGGCATTCCGCGGCGGCTCCAAGCTTGTCTACACCAGTGAATCGAAAAAATGAGAACGAAACAACAAGCTCCCTTGTCGGATTGTTCAACGATCCTTTAAGGTTGGGCTCGCCGCGCAGCCCGGACTCTGGATCCCCGCTGGCGGCTTCCGTCCACCCTTCGTGAGGCGGAGCACCGAAGGTGCCGTGCCGCACGCCCACAGGGCAACCACCGCGGGCCGGAAGAAGGCCCGCGCTCCCCTTTGGCAACAGCGGGTCGGGCTGCCGTGACGAGAGGACCGCAGATGTCGCAAGCAGTTCACGCGGAGGCTCAGACACCCGGACAGGCCCGGGCCGTTTTCCGCGCGGGCGCCCGTGCGCCCACGAACGGCTGGTGTGCTGGATACACCCAGGCCAACCTCATCTCGGTACCCGCCGACTGCGCCTACGACGTTCTGCTGTTCTGCCAGCGCAACCCCAAACCCTGTCCGGTGCTCGACGTCACCGGCCCGGGGTCCTGGACCACGGTCCTCGCCCCCGACGCCGACCTGCGCACCGACGTCCCCCGCTACCGCGTCTGGTGGAACGGCGAGTTGGCCGACGAGCCGACGGATGTCGTCGACGTCCGGCGGGACGACCTGGTCACCTTCGTGATCGGATGCAGCTTCACCTTCGAGGGCGCGCTGGCCGACGCGGGAGTACCGATGCGCCACATCGACCAGGGGCGCAACGTCGCGATGTACCGGACGGACAAGCCGTGCCGGCCCGCCGGCCGGATGCACGGACCTCTCGTGGTGTCCATGCGTCAGATCCCGGCCGGTCTCGTCGAGACCGCGACCCGGGTGAGCTCTCTGATGCCGGCCGTGCACGGCGCGCCCGTACACGTGGGAGATCCCGCGGCGCTGGGAATCAAGGACCTCTCCCAGCCGGACTTCGGGGACCCGGTGGACGGCGATGCCGGGGACGTACCGGTCTTCTGGGCGTGCGGCGTCACACCGCAGGCCGCCCTGATGGCCTCACGGCCGCCCTTCGCGATCACCCATGCGCCGGGATACATGCTGATCACAGACGTCTGGGACGAGACCTGCCGCGTCGGGTGACGCCATCGGCCGCAGGACAGGAAACGGATGACCCCGAGGAGACCAGGCAAGCGATGACCGACAGCGTGATAGACCTCAACGCGGATCTCGCGGAAGGGTACGGCCGGTGGGCACTCACCGACGACGAGGCCCTGTTGTCCGTGGTCACCAGCGCCAACGTCGCCTGCGGCTTCCACGCGGGCGATGCCGCAACCATGCGCAGGGTCTGCGAGGGCGCGGCCGAACGGGGCGTCGCCGTCGGAGCGCACGTCGCCTACCAGGACCTGGCCGGGTTCGGACGCAGGGACATGCGCCTGCCCGCGGACGAGCTGGCTGCCGAGGTCGCCTACCAGATCGGCGCGCTCGAGGTCTTCGCCCGGGCGGCGGGAACGAAGGTCGCCTACGTCAAGCCGCACGGGGCGCTGTACAACCGGGTGGTGCACGACGAGGAGCAGGCCGAGGCCGTTGTCCGCGGGATCGTACTGGCCGATCCTCGTCTGCCGGTGATGTGTCTGCCCGGCTCCGCCGTCCTCCGCAGGGCGGAGCAGGCCGGGCTGGACGGCGTCACCGAGGCGTTCGCGGACCGTGCGTACACCGAGGCGGGGACGCTGGTCCCGCGCGGCACTCCGGGCGCCGTGATCACCGATCCCCGGAAGGTCGTCGAACAGGCCCTCGCGCTGGCCACCCAGGGCCGTACCACCACACTCGACGGCAAGCCCGTGACCGTACGGGCCAGGTCGCTCTGCCTGCACGGCGACACACCCGGAGCGGTGGAACTGGCCCAGCGCGTGCGTACGGCGCTGGAGACGGCCGGAGTCCGTGTGGAGGCGCGCAGATGAGGGCGCTGCCGGTCGGAGAGGACTCACTGCTGATCGACCTGGAGACTCCACAGGAAGCTCAGGCGATGCACGCGGAGCTGTTGCGCCGCCGCGACGCGGGCATGCTGATGATCAGGGAGATCGTTCCCGGAGAGAAGACGGTTCTGCTCTACGGAGTTCCGGACGCAGAACGTCTGCGTGCCGAGCTGAGCCGGTGGACCGTACCGGAGTCGGTTGCGGACAGCGGGCCGCTGCTGGAGATTCCGGTCCACTACGACGGCGTCGACCTCTCCGCCGTCGCCCGGTTGTGGGGCGTGAGCGAGGACGAAGTGGTGCGCCTGCACAGCGGCACCGAGCACCGGGTCGCGTTCTGCGGATTCGCCCCGGGATTCGCCTACATGACGGGGCTTGACGAGGCCTTCCACGTGACGCGGCGCGATGCCCCGCGCACCTCGGTGCCCAAGGGCTCGGTGGCACTCGCCGGCCCGTACACCGGCATCTATCCCAGGTCCTCACCGGGCGGCTGGCAGCTCATCGGCACCACTGAGGTTCCGCTGTGGGACATGGAACGCGAACCGGCGGCGCTGCTCAGCCCTGGCACGCGGGTGCGTTTCGTGCCCCAGGAGCCCGTCCCGGAACCGCCAGCGATTCCCACGTCCACCGGAACACCCGAGTCCGCGGCGAGCGGCCGGCACGTGAGGTACCCGTGAACGACGGCAAGCTCGAGGTCGTACGGGCCGGCGCCCTGACCACGCTTCAGGACCTGGGACGGTTTGGCCACGCGCATCTGGGCGTCCCTCGATCGGGGGCGCTCGACCAGCCGGCTCACCGACTGGCGAACCGGCTCGTGGGCAACACCGCGGACGCGGCAACCCTCGAGACCACGCTCACCGGGGTGGCGGTACGGGCCAGCCGCCCCGTGACCGTCGCCGTCACCGGTGCCCCTGCCTCGGTGCGGATCGACGGCCGTCCGGCGGCCTTCGCAAGCCCCGTGCACGTGCCGGCCGGAGCCGTGCTCGACGTGGGCAGTGCCGCCTGCGGGCTGCGCAGCTACGTGGCGGTGGGCGGCGCCATCGACGTCCCCCCGGTTCTGGGCAGTCGCTCCACGGACCTGCTCTCCGGCCTGGGGCCCGCGCCCCTGCGGGACGGAGACCTCCTGCCCCTGGGTGCGGCACGGGGACGGTCTCGTTACGCCGACACGGTGTTCTGGTCGCAGCCGCCCCGGGAACTGCTGCTGCCCGTGCTGCCGGGTCCGCGGGACAACTGGTTCACTCCCGCCGCCCTGCGCACTCTCGCCACAGCCCGGTTCACCGTCTCGTCCCAGAGCAACCGCATCGCCCTGCGGACGGACGGGCCCGTCCTGGAGCGCGCGGTGCACGGCGAACTGCCCAGCGAAGGCATGGTGATCGGGGCTGTCCAAGTCCCGCCCGACGGCAGGCCGGTGGTCTTCCTCGCCGACTGCCCCACCACCGGTGGCTACCCGGTGATCGGTGTGGTGCCCGAGAAGAGCCTGGCCGACGCCGCCCAGGCCGTGCCTGGCCTCCCCCTCCGATTCGTCCCCGTGCGCCGCCGCGCGCGAACCGCGTGACCGCACGCTCCACTCGCCGAAACGGCCACGCGGTCACGGGTGACGACGAGGCGCCGACGAAGAAGACCGTGACGGTGTCGAACGACAGCGACCGCGATGACGTCGACAACACCGACAACACGGCCCAGAACAGGGCCGAGGAGCAGGCCACCCGCGCCCCGGACGAGGACGCCGAGGACAAGGCCGAGAACGCAGCCGACGCGAGGCCGGGCAGATCACGGCCGCCGACGCGATCAGGGCGGCGCTGAAGCACGCGACTGGCACGGCGGTCTCGGCCGACCTGGACGACGAGGGCACGGCCCACCTCTGGGAGGTCGGCGTGCTGACCAACGGCGGTGCCTGGCACAGCATCCAGATCGACCCGGCCAGCGGCAAGGTTCGCGGCTCGCACACCGAGAAGGACGACGACGGTGACGATGCCGCCGAGACCGCGCAGATCCGTGCCGCCCTGAAGGGGAGCTCCGTAACTGCCGCGGAGGCCGCCGAGGCCGCGGTCGCCAAGGGCACGGTGACCGCCGCCGACGGCACCGGCAGCGACTGGCGCGTGAACCCCGACTCCGGCAAGGTCACCGCCGACCGCTCGAACGACTGACCCAGGCACAGAACGACCGGGAGGAGTGACCCCGCCGCCCGCCGCCCCCGTCGGCCGACAGCCACTCCCCCCGGAGGGTCGTCGCTCGGCAATCAGGCGTCCACGGTCGTGGTCGGCGGCGAGCCGGTCTCGCACGACATCCTGCTTTCCGGCACCAGTGGCCTGCTCGGCACGGTCACCTCGGCCGACCACAAGGAGCCGGTCGTCGGCGCCATGGTGGTCGCGGCCGACGTGCTCGCCGCCGGACTCACCGACACGGACGGCACCTTCACCTTCGCCGAGCTGGTGCCCGGACCGCTGACCCTCGCGGTGACCGCGGCCGGGTTCCGGCCCGTTGCGCTGCCCGTCGAGGTCACCGCGCAGGGCGTCACCAGGAACGAGGTCGCGCTGTCCTCCGGCTCGCAGGTGCAGGGCGCGGTCACGGCCGTGGGCCGGCCGCTGAACGACGTGCGGGTCACGCTCGTCGACGCGGCCGGCAACGTCGTGGCCACCACGACGACCGGCGAGGACGGCGGCTACGCCTTCACGGACCTGGACGGCGGCGAGTACATGCTCATGGCGACCGGCTACCCGCCGAAGGCCACACACCTGACCGTGCACGGCTCCGGTGTGGACGGCCACGACATCGAGCTCTCCCACGTCGGCGAGTGACGGTCGCCGGGCCGGGCGCGCCGAGAGCGGAGGCTCGCCCGGCCCGGTCGGGGAAGAACCGGGCTCGGTGGTGGGGAACGGCAGGGGACGGCCGGCCACCACCGGTCCGGGATTCGGCACGCAAGGCATGAGTATCAGGGCCCCTGACAGGACGGAGAACCCAGGTCAGGCACCGAGGTCGGCAGCGGCCGCGGCGCCGACACCGGCATCCGAGCATGCGGCCCCGTCGGCCGTGGCGCGCGTTTCGCCGGGACCGGCGGCCATACGGCGGGTCACTTCGCCCAGCCCGTCGGCCAGTGCCCGCACCTGTTCGGTTGTGAGCACATCGAAGAACAGTTCCCGGACCAGCCCCACGTGGTCGGGCGCCGCCCGCTCCAGCAACGCCATCCCCTCTTCGGTGAGTACGGCGAACACCGCGCGATCGTCACTGGGACAGGAGCGCCGGCGCACCAGCCCGAGCTTCTCCATCTGCCCGATCTGATAGGTCAGTCCGCTCTTGGAGTTGACGAGGGCGCCGGCCAGCTCCGCCATCCGTAGCTCCCGGTTCGGGGCCTCGCTGAGCCGGGCGAGGATCTCGTACTGCAGGCCGGACAGCCCGAAATCCCGCTTGGCCCGCTGCTCAAGTCGCCGGTACAGCAGCGCGTGCGCGGTGGTGAAGGCCGTCCAGGCACGCTTCTCCTCGTCGGTCAGCCAACGTGTATGCCCCACGTCACACCTCTCCCTTTTGTTCAAATTCGAATTCTATCCGGGGAGACGCCATGACCACCAGCACCGCCGCAGCGCCCGTCCGCACCCGGGTTCGCGTGAGGTGGTCACGTGGCTCCTGGCCGGTGGCGGCGCTGCACGGCTTCGGCGCCGCGGAACGGCTCGCCCGCCTCACCGGGATGTGGCGGCGGCACGCACCCGACGCGCCGGCCATCGGCCAGTGGTGACCGGCGTCTCCGCCGCGTAACTCAGCAGCCGGAACCTCCGGTCGGGTTCGGCTGCTTGACGCGGTGGGGTGCACGGTCGGACTCAGACATGCAGGGTGGGCCGGTAGATGAGCTCTTGGATGTGACCGTCAAGCGTCCGGCTCTCGATCAGCTCGAGGTCGAAGTCGGCCGCACCCTGGAAGACCGGGTCCAGCCCGGTCTGACCGGTGATCACAGGGAAGAGCGTCACCTGGACGCGATCGACCAGACCGGCGGCCATCAGCGCCCGGTTCAGCGACAGGCTGCCGTGCGAGCGCAACGGCACCTCGGACTCCTCCTTGAGCCGGGCGACGACGTCGACGGCGTCGCCGCTCACGACGGTCGCGTCCGGCCAGTCGAGAGGTCCTTCCAGTGTCGTCGACACAACCGTGGCCGGCAGGTTCCTCATCCGTGTGACCCATGGATCACGCACCTCGGACCCCTCGGTGCTCGCGGCCAGCATCCGCGCGAACGCCCGATACGTGTTGGCCCCGAAGACCATCCGCTGCTCCTCGCGGTACAGGGCGAGGCGGTGGCCGAGGAGCTCGGGACCTTGCTTGCCCCAGTAACCGGTCCAGTTGCCACTGGCGGCGCCGAAGCCGTCGAGGCTGGAAAAGACGTCGAAGGTGTAGGTAGCGGTCATGATGCTCTCCTCGAGTGCGGTTGATCGCGTGTTGGAGATACAGACCGGCAACCGCGGCGAGACTCATCGCCCTGGACCCCTGGAGTCCGACGCCCCGGATGCGGAGCATGTGCGCCTGACCTGCAACTTGTGAGGCAACGCCACGCTTTGGGGGGGTGGGACTGGCCTCGTTGGTCGTCATGGGTCTTGGCTTCATGAGTCTTGGCGTCATGGGTCGGTCGGTGCGCCCAGGCCGGTGAGGGCGCCGACCGGGTCGAGGTCGGGGGTGCCTCGGGGCCACCAGTCGTCGTGGCCCGGTTCCGATTCGTACGCGTACCAGAGGCCGTCGTGACCGAGGCGGAGCTGTATGTGGCCGCGGGGGTGGGTGAGGTGGTTGTGCCAGGGGCGGAAGGCCGGGAAGTCGGCGGCCAGGAGGAGGGAGCGGGCGCGGTCGAAACGACCCGCCGGCGGATCCCAGGGTTCCTCGAGGACGGCGAGCCCTTCGAGTCCGCCCTGGCGCCAGGCGGCGACCGCGCGTGCCAGGTCGGCGGGGGTGCGGCCGGCGGCGGAGGCGAGGGACGCGTACAGGGCGCGGGTCGTGGCGGTGAGGCCGGAGCCGGGGCGTGCGGCGGCGAGGCGGACGGCGTCCTGCCAGAGGGTCAGCTCCGCTGCCGGGTCACGCCCCGTCGTGAGCAGCGCGTGCGCACGGGTGGCCGCGTCGGTGGCCAGCTGGTCGAGGGCGAACGGGTCCGGGCCGCCGGGGGCCGCCGGATAGGAGGGCGGCTGCCCGGGGTGTGCGGGCGAGGGCAACGGCTCGGGCAGCGGCGGGAGTTGGCGGGGCGCCAGGGCGTCACGGGCTCGTACGCCGGGGAGTTCGGGTTCTCTGCCTTCCCGGCCTTCCTGGCCTGCGTGGGCCGAGCGTGCGGCCAGGGCGGCGTTGCGGCGCGACAGCGCGTCCAGCAGCTCGCGCTCGCCCCGGCCGCGCAGCAGGAGCAGCACGAAGGGGTCTTCGTCCAGCAGCCGTGCCGTCTGATAGCAGAGGGCGGCCGCGTGCTTGCAGGGGTGGCCGTAGTCGGGACAGCTGCAGTGCGGTTCGAGATCTCCGGGGCCGGGGAGCAGTTCGACCCCGCACTCGGCGAGCGACTGCGGCATGTCCTTGTCGAGCAACGCCGCGATGTGCCCCGGCCGTTCGGCGGCGGCTTCCAGGAACCGCTCCCAGTCCTCGTCCGCGAGCGTACGCATCCGGATCTGCACCCGGTACGGCCGCGGCCGGCTCCCGTGCACATACGCGAGCACGAGCCCCGGCGTGACGGTCACGGCATCCACGTGTCCCTGCCCCGCATACACCCGCCCGCGCGCAAGCCGCGCCGGATCCAGCGCGGCCTCCTCCAACGCCCGCACCCAGGCGTTGCCCCACCAGGTCTCGGCGAACCTGTCCCAGCCCGGGGGCCGCGGAGGCAGGGCGGGGAAGGTACGGCGCAGGTCGGTGCCGTGGGCTGGGGAGGCCATGGGGCGGGGTGGGTTCGTGTTGTGCGGCTGGGGGGCTCCGCCGGGCACGGACGTGGAAGGGGACGGCGAAGAGTCCGTGTCGATCTGTGGCCCGGTGGGTCGCGTGCGGGCGCTTCGGCCCACGGAACCGACAGCGGACGCGGGTGCCGCCCAGGGTGGGAGCTGTCGCTCGGTGCGCGCCGGAGCGGGCTCCGGGGCCGTTGCCGAGGGTTTCGTGCTGCGTGATTCGTCAGGCCTCGTCGTCCGGGCGCGTCCGGCCGGCCGCGGGGGCGCTTCGGAGGCGTCGCTCAACCGGTCGGCCGATTCCGGAGCCCGAGCCGCCGCGCGACGACTGGCGGTGCCCGGCGACGGTTCGGAGGCAGCGGTCCTCCTCGCGTCAACGAGGCGGCTCGGACCACCAACTCCCTTGGCCCCGGCGGCCGTGCGAGCAGTCCGGCTCGCTGCGGATCTCGCGGCGCGCAGCGCCTCGCGGGCCACGTCTCCGGGACGCGGTGTACCGGGCGCCCCGCCGCTGCCGGGACGACCGGCGTCGGGACGACCGATGTCGGAACGGGAGACGTCAGGGCGGCCGACGGCCGACGGCTCGGACGTGTCTCCGGAGCACACGGTGCCCTCGGCCCACGCCGCTCCGGGCACCCCGTCACCGGTCGGCGGGGACATCGCTGCCCCGCCTTCCGCGTGAGCCGCAGCGCCCGCGCCCCGACCGGTCACGCCCCGCAGAGCCTCACGCGCCACGTCACCCGGACGGGGTTCACGCGGTGCCGTCCGCCGCCGGTCAGCGGTCGTCCCGGCGGCTGCCTGCTCCGTACCCCGTGCTGCCGTTCGCGTCTGAGGCGCGGCGGAGTGGTCCTCCTCCGGGTCGACCCCGGCGTTCCCGGCCTCGCCACGCCGCGCGGCCCACAGGGCACGGCGGGCCACATCGGCAGGCCGGGCCTCACCGGATGAGCGCGACGGGTCCGGCCGAACACCTCCGTGCGGCGGCTGCCCGGACCGGCCCGGCTCGGCGACCGTGCTGCTCTCGGTGGAGCTGTCGCGCTCTGGCGACGCGTTGGGCTCGGCTGACATCACGCCGTCCTCCGGAGTGAGACCAGGTCCGACAGCTCGCGGTCGGTCAGTTCTGTGAGGGAGGCCTCGCCGGAGCCCAGGATCGCGTCGGCCAGCGCCCGCTTCGAGGCGAGCATTTCGGCGATGCGGTCTTCTACCGTGCCCTCGGTGATGAGGCGGTGGACCTGGACGGGCTGGGTCTGGCCGATGCGGTAGGCACGGTCGGTGGCCTGTTCCTCGACGGCAGGGTTCCACCAGCGGTCGAAGTGGATGACATGGCCCGCGCGCGTGAGGTTCAGGCCCGTGCCGGCCGCCTTCAGGGACAGGACCAGGACAGGCGTCGCCCCGCTCTGGAAGCGGTCCACCATGTGTTCGCGCTCGGGCACCGGCGTACCCCCGTGCAACAGCTCGACCGGTACCGCCCTGGCCGCGAGGTGGGAGCTGATCAGTCGCGCCATGCCGACGTACTGGGTGAAGACGAGCGCCGAACCGTCCTCGGCGAGCAGCGTGTCCAACAGCTCGTCGAGCAGGGCGAGTTTGCCGGACCGGGCGGCGAGCCGGTCGCCGGTCTTCGGCGGGACGTCCTCCTTCAGGTACAGCGCGGGGTGGTCGCAGATCTGCTTCAGCGCACCCAGCAACTTCAGTACCAAGCCCCGGCGGGCGATGCCCTCCGTCGTCTCGATCGCCAGCATCGACTCGCGCACCACCGCCTCATACAGCGCGGCCTGTTCACGGGTGAGCGGGACCGGGTGGTCCGTCTCCGTCTTGGGCGGCAGCTCGGGGACGATGCCCGGGTCTGACTTCTTACGGCGCAGCAAGAAGGGGCGGATCAGCCGGGCGAGACGGCCCACGGCCTCCTCGTCCTCGCCGTTCTCCACCGCGCGCGCGTGCCGGGCGCGGAAGGACTTCAGCGGGCCGAGCAGTCCGGGGGTCGTCCAGTCGAGCAGGGCCCAGAGTTCGGAGAGGTTGTTCTCCACGGGCGTGCCGCTCAGGGCGACCCGGGCCGGCGCGGGGATCGTCCGCAGGGCCTTCGCGGTCGCCGAGTACGGGTTCTTGACGTGCTGGGCCTCGTCCGCGACGACCATGCCCCACCGCTGCTCGGCAAGCCGGGCCGCCGCCGACCGCATCGTCCCGTACGTGGTGAGGACGAATCCGCCGTCCAGGTCCTCCAGTGTGCGGCCCGCTCCGTGGTAGCGGCGGACGGGGACGCCGGGGGCGAACCGGTTGATCTCCCGCTGCCAGTTGCCGAGCAGCGAGGCCGGGCAGACCACGAGGGTCGGCGCGCGGCGCGCCCGCTTCAGGTGGAGGGCGATGACGGTGACGGTCTTGCCGAGCCCCATGTCGTCGGCGAGGCAGCCGCCGAGGCCGAGCGAGGTCATCAGGTCGAGCCAGGCCAGCCCGCGCAGCTGGTAGTCCCGCAGCCGCGCCGTCAGACCGGCGGGCGGCTCGGCGGGCCGCACCCCCGCCGTCAGCCGGTCGCGCAGCGCGGCCAGTGCGCCGACGGGCACCGCCTCGACCGTCTCGCCGTCGACCTCCGCGCTGCCGGTGAGCGCGGCGGAGAGCGCGTCCACCGGGTCGAGCAGACCCAGTTCGCGTTTACGCGCCTTGCGGACCAGGGTCGGATCGACGAGCACCCACTGGTCCCGCAGCCGTACGACGGGCCGGTGCGCCTCGGCCAGCGCGTCCATCTCGGCCTCGCTGAGCGGATCGCCGCCGAGCGCCAACTGCCAGCGGAACTGGAGCAGTTCCTCGCTCTCGAAGAACCCGGTGCCGTCCGTCGCCGAACCGGGCGCCGGACGCACCACCGCCGCCGCGCTCAGGTCCTGGGCGAGGTCGCGAGGCCAGTGCACGGCGACTCCGGCCGCGCCGAGGCGGGTCGCCGCGACGCCGAGCAGATCGGACAACTCGTCCTCGGACAACGCGAGTACGTCCGGTACGTACTGTTCCGACAGCCGGTCCAGCGGCGGCCAGACGCGGGCCGCGCGCCGCACGGCCAGGGCGGCGTCCACGCGCGCGCGTGGCCCGAACGCCGCGTCGGCCTCACCCGCCCACAGGGCCGCGGCGTCGACGACGAGGGTGGGGTCGGCGAGGCTGTGCACCTGGACGACGGCCGCGCCCGCCCGCCGCGCGGCCTCGCCGTCGTCGGGGTCGCTGTCGTCGAACAGGTCGTACGCGGACAGGTCCAGGCGCAGCGAGATCCGTACGCCCGCGTCCATGCCCGCGGCGACCTCCGCCGCCCAGTCCCGGGCGTCCGGCAGCCGCTGCGGCTCGCGCGCGGCGAAGGCTTTCCCGACGGCGTACGGCGCGGCCTCGGTGCGCGGCAGGGTGTCGGCGACGGCGTCGAGGAAGGCACGCATCAGCGCTTCCGGGTCGGGCAGCTGGAGGGGGCTCCGGCCAGGGAGGGGGACGGCATGTCCCTCGTACGGGAGGGCCGCGGCCATCGCCCTCAAGTGGGCGATGTCGTCCGGATCCAGCGGTCCGGCGCGCCAGGCGTCGTGGCCGTCGCGCGTCAGTCCGGGCAGCAGTCGCCCGCGCGCGAGGAGCCGCAGGGCGTGCAGTGCGGCCGCGCCCCAGCACGCCGTGGCGGGATGCGCCGCGGGATCCCGCCTCGCCCGTACGAGCAAGGGCAGCGCCTCGCCGACCGTGAGGCTCAGTGCGGGCGTCGGTCCCCGCCTGACTCCCGCGCCGTGCCGCCGTACGACCGTCAGCTCGGTCCGCTCACCCTCCGGCAGCGCCCCACCGTCCGGGTCCCAGAAGGCGATCCGCCCGTCCCGCGGCAGTCCGGCCGGCAGAAAGACGGCAGCGAGCCGAACCGGCACCGCGGTCCGCGCGGCTTCGCCCACGCGCCCCTCGACTTCCCCCACGCTCATGCTCCCGGCCACCTCCCTCACCCCAGTCAGACCGCCCCGACCGGTCAGAACACTCGTCGTCGGACGAGACGGATCACTCGTCTTCGACTGTACGGGCCGGGTCTGACAATCGGGCTCGGCGTCCGAACCGCTAGGCCAGGAAGGTCGAGGAAGGTCAGGGCGTCGTTCTGGAGACCACGAACACCATGGGACGGCCTGGCTTCGACCAGTTCACGACCATGTCCAGCGTGGGGGTCGGGTTCTTCCGCGCGCGGGTGAGGCCCGACCAGGGGCCGGGTCCCGTGAAGTCCCAGTCGACGATGTTCCGGTGGCGGGCGCTGATGGGGAAGTCGTCCTTCTCCAGGGCGGCGCGGCTGGTGCCGATGTTCTTGAGGAACGTGTCGAGGCCGTCGTCACTGGTGCGGAACTGGACGTACAGCCGACTGGTCCTCCAGTTGTTCGTCTCGTAGTACGCGACCTTTTTCGAGCCCGGCGGGATCAGCACATGGTAGAGACGGCGCTGGACACGCGAGGGCCAGTCAGGGGTGAGGCCCCTCGCGGCGTACTTCTCCTCCTTGGTCCTGCCGCTGTCGCGACTCTGGTTGGCGGAGATCACCAGATAGCCGGCCGGGATACCGATCAGCAGCACGATGGTCAGCAGCGTCAGCGCACGGCGGCGGATCATGTGGCCCCGGCCCTCGGGTGGGCACGGCTCGTGGGACGACGGCGTCTGCTGGGGCAGCGAGGTGGCCGTCACAGCGACCCCTGCGCCGTACGGCGCGACTGCACATAACGCTCGTATCGCTCATAGCGCTCCACCCGGCGCCGATTGGCGCGCCGGAAGCGGCGGGCGACGAGCCGGGCGAGATCGGCGGCGCCGACCATGCCGGCCTCGGGGCCGAGTTGGGCGCGGGCGATGCGGGCCTCGGGGCGGTAGCCGCGACCGGTCAGATGACGCCGGAAGGCATCCCGCGCGGGGCCGATCAGCAGGTCGTCGGCCGCCGAGACACCGCCGCCGATCACGAAGCAGGAGGGGTCGAGCGCGGCGGCCAGGTTCGCGATGCCGACGCCGAGCCACTGGCCGATGTCCTGGAGCAGCTCGACGCACATCGCGTCGCCCTCACGGGCCAGTTCGGTGATCATCGGGCCCGTGATCTCGGAGATGTTGCCCTTGACGTGCTCGATGATGCCGTACGCCACCGGAGAGTCGGCGGCGGCGAGTTCACGGGCCTCGCGCACCAGCGCGTTGCCGGAGCTGTACTGCTCCCAGCAGCCGCGGTTGCCGCAGGGGCAGCGGTGGCCGCCGGGCACGACCTGCATATGGCCGAACTCGCCCGCCACACCGAACTTTCCGCGCTTGACCTGCCCGTCCTCCAGGATCGCGCCGCCGATACCCGTACCCAGCGTGATCATGACCAGATGGTCCTCGCCGCGGCCCGCGCCGAAGCGCCACTCCGCCCAGGCGGCGGAGTTGGCGTCGTTGTCGACGAGGACGGGGACTGCGAGGCGGCCGGAGATGCGGTCCCTCAGAGGCTCGTTGCGCCACGACAAGTGGGGGGCGAACAGGACGCGGTTGCGGTCGGCGTCGACCCAGCCGGCCGCTCCTATGCCGACGGCATGCACGTCGTGCCGGTCGGAGAGGTCCAGGACCAGCTCGACGATGGTGTCCTCGACGACCTTGGGGCTCTTGGACTTGTCGGGGGTCTCGGTGCGGACCCTCTCGAGGATGTTGCCGTCCGCGTCGACGACACCCGCCATCACCTTCGTACCGCCGATGTCGATGCCGACGGTGGGGACGCGCGGAGCCGTCAGATGCGATCGGCGCTCACGCGTACCGACGGTCCGCAGGACGGTGCCCCGTGCGGAGCCGCGGTGTGCGAGGGCGAGGTCGCGGTAGGTGCTCATCGCGCCGATTCTGCCCCACACCGGCGCCGGCTTGCACAGGGAACCCCTTCGCTTCGCTTGAGGTGCCTGGAAACCGCAGGCCGTTTTGCAGGTCACGGGTGCGTCGTGGCTTGTCGCGCAGTTCCCCGCGCCCCTATGGGGCGCCTCCTGGTGCGCTCGGAGGAAGCAGGCCGCTCGGAGGAAGCAGGCCGCTCGGAGGAAGCGGGCCGCTCGGAGGAAGCGGGAAGCTCACGGGCGTACCAGTAGCTGGAACTCGAACGAGTAGCGCGACGCCCGGTACGTGTGGGTGCCGTACTCCACGGCCCTCCCCGTGTCGTCGAATGTCGTGCGTTGCATGGTGAGGAGGGGGGCGCCTTCCGGTTCGCCGAGACGGTCGGCCTCCACGATGGTGGCGGCGCGGGCTCCGACGGTCTGGCGGGCGCTGTGCAGGGTGATGCCCGCGGCTCGCATCAGGCGGTACAGGCCGGTGGCCTCCAGCTGGGAGCTGTCCAGGTCGAGGAGGCCGGGCGGCAGGAAGTTGCAGAGGTACGCCATCGGCTCGCCGTGGGCCAGGCGCAGCCGTTCCACCCGGTGTACGTCGCTGCCCTCGGCGACCGCGAGGGCGGCGGCGATCTCGGCCGATGCCGGGACGACGGTGTTGACGAGGACCCGGGTCGCCGGACGCTGACCGGCCGCCTCCAGGTCGTCGTACAGGCTGCTGAGCTCCAGGGGGCGCTTGACCTGGCTGTGTACGACCTGGGTGCCGACGCCGCGGCGGCGTACGAGGAGACCCTTGTCGACGAGGGACTGGATGGCCTGGCGGACCGTCGGCCGGGACAGGCCGAGCCGCGCGGCGAGCTCGATCTCGTTGCCGAGGAGGCTGCCGGGCGTGAGCGCGCCGTGCTCGATCGCCGCCTCGAGCTGTTGGGACAGCTGGAAGTACAGCGGCACCGGACTGCTCCGGTCGACGCTGAGCTGGAGCGTCACGGTCGGATCCACTTCTGGTTTGGGCACGGGGCGAGCGTAGCTCTGGTGAATGATGACGGGAAGTTGTGAAGTTCGATTGTCAGGACAAAGCTTGACAGAGGACTGGTTCCAGCCGCAGTTTTGTTTCCATGCGCATCGGACTTATCGGAACGGGTCGTATCGGCACATTCCACGCGACGGCTCTCAGTCGCCATCGTGAGGTCGGTGGCTCTCTCATCGTCACCGATGCGGACACCGCCCGGGCCCGTGCGCTCGCGGACCGCCTGGGCGCGACGGCCGCTCCCGGCGTCGACGAGATCTTCACCTGGGGCGTGGACGCCGTCGTCATCACCACGGCCACGTCGGCACACGCCGAACTGATCGGTCGGGCAGCACGCGCGGGGCTCCCGGTGTTCTGCGAGAAGCCCATCGCCGTCGATCTGCCGGGCACGCTCGACGCACTCGCCGAGGTCGAGGCGGCCGGAACGATCCTGCAGATGGGCTTCCAGCGCCGCTTCGACGCGGGCTACACGGCCGCGCGCGAGGCGGTGCGCTCGGGCAGTCTCGGGAGGCTGCACACCGTGCGGGTGATGACGTCCGACCAGACGCCGCCCCCGGCCGCGTATCTCCCGCTGTCGGGTGGCCTGTACCGGGACTGTCTGGTGCACGACTTCGACATCCTGCGCTGGGTCACGGGCCATGAGATCACCCAGGTGTACGCGATGGGCTCGGACGCCGGGCCCGCGATGTTCCGCGAGGCGCGCGACATTGATACCGCCGCGGCCGTCCTGACCCTGGACGACGGCACGCTCGCCACGGCGACTGCGACCCGGATGAACGGTGCCGGATACGACGTACGCATGGAACTGGCCGGTGAGCTGGACCAGATCGGCGTCGGCCTGGACGACCGCACGCCGATCGGCTCCACCGAGCCGACCGGGCCGCCGCCCGCGACCAAGCCGTGGACCGGTTTCCTGGAACGCTTCGCGCCCGCGTACGAGGCGGAGCTGCACGCCTTCGTCGAGGTCGTCCGCGGGGAGCGGGCCAACCCCTGCGACGGCCGCGAGGCGCTGCACGCACTGCGCATTGCCGAGGCCTGCGAACTCTCGCGGCACGAGCGCCGGTTGGTGTCCCTGGCGGAGATCCCGGGCGGCCGGGACTGACCACGCGCGTGCCCGCGCGGCTAGTGACCGTCGCCCTCCAGGAGGCCCGCGTCGTACGTCAACAGCGCGATTTGTACTCGATTGTTGAGGTCGAGCTTGGCGAGGATGCGGGACACGTGGGTCTTGACGGTGGCGACGCTCATGAACAGCTCGCGGGCGATCTCGGCGTTCGAGTGCCCTTGTCCGACGGCGACGGCCACCTCGCGTTCGCGGTCGTTGAGTGCGGCGATGCGGGTACGGGCCGTCGTGCGCCGGGTGTCCGGGCCACCACCGGCGGCGTGCTCCATCAACTGGCGGGTGACCGTGGGGGAAAGCACGGGATCGCCGGCCGCGACACGGCGTACGGCCTCGAGGATGTCCGCCGGTGGTGTGTCCTTGAGTACGAATCCGGCGGCACCCGCTCGCAGTGCCCTCAGTACCTGCTCGTCGGCGTGAAAGGTCGTCAGCACGACGACCTGCGGCGCATCCTTACGCCCCCTGAGCCTTTCCGTGGCGGCGAGTCCGTCCACGGTCGGCATCCGGATGTCCATGAGCACCACGTCGGGGCGGGTCCGCTCGACGAGTTCCAGCACCTCGCTCCCGTCGGCGGCCTCCCCCACGATTTCCAGATCATCGGCACCGCCCATCATGAAGGCCAGTCCGGCGCGAACCAGCGGGTCGTCGTCGACGAGGAGCAGACGGATCGGAGTCATGGGCCTCACGTAATCACGAAGTGGGGGCGCCTATGGGGGTGTTGGGTCGGGGGTGCGATCAGCGGGCAGAATACGTTCACCTAGCCGCCCGAGGCCCAGGGCAACCAGGCCGACACCTCGAAACCCCCGTCCCCCACCGGCCCATGCGAAAGCCGGCCCCCCGCCAGCATCGCCCGCTCCGTCAACCCGATCAGCCCCTGCCCGGACCCGGGCACCAGCGGCACCTCCCCCGGCGGAGCCGGATTGCGTACGGACACGGTGAGTCCCGAACCCGCCACCCCCGAAACGGACACCGTCACCTCCGCCCCGGGCGCGTGCTTGCGCGCATTGGTCAGACCCTCCTGGGCGATCCGGTACGCGGTACGCCCCACGGAGGCGGGCACAGCGGCGGCATCGTCAACGCGGTTGTCGAGGCTCACCTTCATCCCGGCCTCACGCGACTCGGAGACCAGCGACTCCAACGCCCCGAGCGTCGGCTGAGGCCGCCCGGGCTCCCCCGACTCCGCGCCCGCGGGCCCGGCCCGCAACACCCCGATGATCTCCCGCAAGTCCTGCAACGCTTCGTGCGAACTCTCCCGGATGACCCCCGCAGCCCGAGCGACCTCCTCCCGAGGCGCGTCGGGCCGGAACTCCAACGCCCCCGCGTGCACGCTCAGCAACGTCAGCCGATGGGCCAGTACGTCGTGCATCTCGCGAGCGATCCCCTCCCGGGCCAGCCGCTGCGCCTGTTCGGCACGGAGCGCGGCCTCCGTCTCGGCGCGCCGGGCGCGATCCCGCAGGCTCAGCAGAAGCTGTCGGCGGGAGCGGACGAACATGCCCCAGCCGATGACCGCAACGGTGAGCAGCACCGAGACAAGCACCGCTGCGACGTAGCCGAGATCGGGGTCGGGCCGCAGCCAGCACAGGAGTGGGACCACCGCGGTCGTGGCGGCGCCGACCCAGGCGACATACTTGAAGGGTCGATGCACAGCGAGCGTGAACAGCGCGACCAGGTCCGCCCCGCCCGACGTGATCGAGACGACGCTGACGGGGATCAAGGCCACGGCGAGGCCGACCGGCCAACGGCGGCGCAGCCAGACCGCGGCGCAGGCGAACGCGCCGACCCACTGGTCGGTGACCTCCAGCGCGTACGGAAGGTCGGGGTGTTTGGGCAAGGCGTCCGCACCGAGCAGACCGACGATCACGGCCAGCAGGAAGGCGGCGAAGTCTACGACCCAGTCCCGCACGGTACGCCGGGGCCGTCCCGTCCGCCCGACACGCGCCACCCGGTCGGGGTCGATCTCGACGGCGATCGCCGAGGGCAGCCAGCGCCGCCCGGGCAGCGGCACCGGGGCGGCCCCCGGCTCCGGTGCCAGCCCCGCCGTTCCTGTCCCTGCCGTTCCTGTCCCTGCCGTTCCCGGTCCCGCCCCCGACGCACGCTCGTTACCGCTCACGGTCGACAAATCTACGCATCAACGGCCACCTGCATCGCCCCCTGTGCACGATCGCCGACCAAAGTCGCACCACCGAAGACTTTCGACGCGCACCCTCCGCCCGGACTCCAGACTTCCGTCGGACATACCTCGCCCCGCGGCCGATGAGCGTGGGGGGTCCGCGGGGCGAGGATCCTGGCATGAAGCAGGTTCTGGAGTTTCTGGGCGTGATCGCTTTCCTGCAGGGCGTGGCCGGCCTGGTGCACGAGTTCACCGACTGGGACATCGGCCTCGTACAACGGGTTGGCTTCCTCGACAACTACGAGATGTACGCGAGCGTCGCGCTACTGGTTCTGTCGGTCGCGCTGTTCGCAGTCGCCGAGAGCCGGACACCCGGGTGACCGGCAGCGGTGACCAGCAGTGCCGGCCGGCAGCCGCACGGGGGGCGGCTGCCGGTCAGCAGCTGTAGTTGACCAGCCGGAACGACTCGTAGTGGTCCGCCGAGCGTTTCCAGGACCGTGAGTTCCGCGTCGCCGCGGTCCGCCAGCGTCTGGGCCAGTGGCGTGAGGGGCTCCGGGCCAAGAGCTTGCTCGGCGCTGCTTCCAGTGCGCTGATGCGGCTGGCGACATCCGTGGGGTTCGGCAGGGTGGCGGGATCGGGGCAGTGGATGTGCGCGTCGAGGATTCCCGGGCCGTGCATGGTGACCAGCAGCCACAGTCGCTGAGCCTCATCCGTGGTCAAAGGCGGCAGCTGCTCCGGCTGGGCGGGCAGGGGCGGCAGCCACTGGTAGTCGGCTGTGCCGCGCTCGACTGCCTGCACGATCTCGTCGAGCCGGCCGCGGTATCCCGGCGCGATCTCGGGGTGCTCGTACCACTCGACTTCTCGCACCGCCCGCAGACGCTCCCGCAGCTTGGCCTGTTCCGCCATGAGCTGGTGACGCTGGGTCTGCTGATCCTCAATACGCTGCTGCAGCCTGTCGGGATTCGTGGTCGCGCTCAGGTGGGCCAGAGCGCCGAGCGACTGGCGCAGATCGGTACTGCCGCCCTGCCAATGGTTGCGCTGGATGACGCACATGCTGCGCAGTTTGGCGGGTAGCTGGTCCCGGAGCACCTTCAAGGCCTGGCCCTTTTCGCTGGTGACCAGAACTCGCTTCCCCTCTGCGAGGAGAACTACTATCAGGTTACTGATCGTGTGAGTCTTTCCGGTCCCCGGCGGCCCTTGGACCACCACACTGGTGTCGTGCTGCAGCCTGTCCAGGACATCCAGCTGGGCCGCGTTCGTGACCATCGGGAACAGCGGTTCTGGGTCCAGTGCCGGAGGGACGGAGCCGCTCCTGCTCCGCCAGGCCATACACTCTTCCGGTTCGAGGTCATACAGCAGCTGCGCCAGCCCCAGAGGAGCTTGTGTTCCTGGGCGTTTCAAGGCTCGGGCGATGCCTTCGAAGAAGCCGAGTACCGAGCGCTGGCCGTGCTCGCGGAGGATGAGCGCCGGCGCGTGATGCAGCGAGCGCGCCTGCGGCTCTGCGGTGAGGTCGGGATGCTCCCTGCCCGCGTCGAACGGAAGCGTTCGTTCAACTCCGAAGGCTCGCTGTGACCACGAGCGCAAGGCTTCCATCGCCCGATCCGACAACGGATGGAAGGCAACGTCCTCGACATCGGAGCGCACGACCCCCAGCAGCTCCGAGGTGTAGCCATCGGACTCGCTGAGGAACTCCATGTCTTCCAGTCGGCCGGACTCCCCCGGCACCAGGGACACCGCTATGTCGACCGAATTCGGATCAACCGTGAGGGTGACGGGGGCAGTGACGATGTGCCTGCGCACCCGAGCCGAAACGCGCTCGGCCCCCAGTTGCAAGAGCCCTACCGCAAGCACGACTTCGAACGTGTCACCGTCCTGCTGGATCTTCTTAGCCATCCGGTACAGCTGCTGATGCAGACGACGCTGCGGCTCGGCCGCCAGCTCCTCCTGCGCCCACCGCCTCCATCGGCCGACCCAGGCACCGTAGGCCTTACGCACCTCCGACGTACCGATGTCCAACGCCTTGGGGATCTCGCCCTCGTCAGCGGGAACTTCGGCTTGCTCGCCCTCGATCGACGTACCGTCCATCAGCTCGGGAGGCTCCGCAGCAGCAGTGGCAGCGGCCTCCACCGACACGCGGCCGTCCAGGATCGCAGGCAACCGTGGTGCTTCAAAAGGCGGACGGTGCTTGACCACCATGACCCGGGAGTCCGCGTCCTTGGAACGGCGGACGAGCCCCTCGGGAACGTCCGCGAACCACACCACCTCTGAATACTTGGCACAGTTCCTGACGGGCCGGTAGGCGCCTCGCACCAGATCCTGCAGACAGTCGACCAACACACGAGTGTCACGGATGGCCTTGGGATCGCTGCCATCGCGTACCGCCGGGCGGGCCATCACATCCCCCAAACGCCTACCACCGTGGCAAGCCTTCCAGAGTCCATGACCGACACAAGTCACGCAATACGGCAGGTCTCAGCAAAGGCTATTTCTCGACACGCAGCGCCTTCCTGCTTGAAGGCTCTTCTTGGTCGAGGGAGCCGGCCGACCAGCCACCGGTATCACGGCGCGGTACGCCCCGAGCTGGTGCATCGACGGCCACTCGGCGATCTTGTTTTGAGGCAACGCGGTGAGTTCGGTGGGCAGGGCGGTCTCGGCGGATTCCGACTCGACCGGGTACAGGCGGGCCTTGGCCACCAAGCCGAATCCCGCGTAGCGGCGAGCTTCGGTCCATTGGCCGTCTGGGCGCCGGCCACGGCGCGGCCTCGGCCGCCCTGCGCGCCTACTCCGCCGGGGACTGCAGCGGCAGGGCCGCCAGGAGCTGGTCAAGGTCCGGATCCGATGCCATGCGGTCCAGCATCGCAGAGGCGCAGGCACAGCCAGGCAGCCGGATCATAGCCGCCGTTGGTCCCTCCTGAACACAAGCCCCATGGACCAGGAGGTCCTAGTGTGTCGCCGTGACAGATGGTTCAAAGGGCGAGACGTGAACCGTTCCCGGGCGAATGGAGGCTCCGGACTGTCCCGAGTTGGGTGGAGTCGACGGAGACGCGTTCCGGTGCACCCGTGCCCGGCACCGGCAGCCAGACCAACGTCGACCTCAAGCCGAAGGTCGCGCTGGAGGGACCTTGCCGACTACCTCGGCTGAGTCCGAGTCATCTCATGGTGAAAGGGATCCCCACGTGAGGACAACCCTCTCGCCATGCGTCTGCTCAGACGGACACGGAGGTCTTCTCACCGGGGACGAGGAGGGGTATCAGGTGGACGTAGGCGACCATGCCGAGGACCTCCACCAATGTCTGTGTCACCACGACCACCGCAGCGATGGCCAGGCCCTCCGGCAAGGCGAGGGCCAGGGGCAGGACGACCAGGGAGTTGCGGGTCGCGCCGGTGAAGACGACCGCCCGGGAGGCGGGAGTGTCGAGGCGGAAGACCCGTGCGACTGCCCCTCCGGCGAAGGCCATGACCACCAGAAACAGTGCATAGAAGGGCACTACGGCGACGACGTCGGTGAGGCTGTCGTCCAGTTTGGGGATCTGGGAGGCGACAACCACCAGGAGAGTGGCGGCCATCAGCGGGACCATCGCCATGGTTGCCGCACTGGACACCGTCTTTCCCTCAGGCTTGTGGGCCGCCCACGCCTGGGTGGCCCAGGCCAATGCCAGCGGGATGACGATCAGGAAGAGAAAGGCTTCGAGGAACGGGCCGACCTCGACGATGTCGGCCAGATCCGAGCCCATGAACAGGAAGAGGAACAGCGGTAGCAACAGCATCTGCGCGATCAGCAGCAGCGGAGTAGCGGCCAGCAGGCGTCGGCTGCTCCCTCCGGCCAGCCCGCTGAAAACGATCACGTAGTCCACGCACGGGCACAGCAGCACCAGCAGCACGCCGAGCCGTACGGCCTGGTCGTCGGGAAGGAACGCGAACATCGCGCCGACCACGAGCGGCACGACGGCGAAGTTGACGGCCATGGTGGCGGACAGGAACCGGCCGTCTCGCAGTGAGCGGACCAGCTCGGTGGCAGGGACCTGGAGGAAGGTTACGTAGAGCAGTGCGCCAAGGACGGGGTTGATGACCTGTTCAAGTCCCGGTCCTGCGGCTGGGAGTGCCCACCCTAGGGCAGCACCCCCAGCCATCGCTCCGAGGTAGACCGCGACCTGGTGGTGTTCCATCCGCCCGACCAAGCCCTGCGATTCCTGCGACACCCTGCGGATCCTCTTCCTGCGCTCAGCCCGCCGCCGTACGAGCGGGCCCCTTGCCCTCCATCCTCTCCGACAGCCACCGTGCCGACGGCACGGGAGGGCTCACGTCTCGCGCGTCCGGCGCGGCGACAGGCACCCCTCAGTCCTGATCGGCCGTCACCACCGCTGCCGTTCAGAGACACGGGCCTTCGCCGCGGCCGCCAGCGGGCCCAGGCCGATCACGCCCTCACCGACCTGGCAGGCCACCGAACAGCGGCGGCGCCACATCTACGGAAGCCGACCCCTGCGACGACCGCGAGCACCGCCAGGAGGGAAACTCGTACCGCCGCGACAGCCGAGACGACAGCGATATCCCAAGCAGCGAGAGCACGGGCCCTGCGCCGCACACCGCACAGGCGGCGAGCGCCGCAGCACCGGTGCCGATGCCGGAGCACGGACGGAAGGAACGCGGCGAAGGCATCACGCCATCGCCGCGAAGAGATCGGCCACCAGGGTTCCGGCGGTCTCGGGCGCGCGCACGGTCAGCACCAGCCCTGTCGGGGCCAGGTGCAGCGTGAAGTCGAAGAACGCACAGCAGCCCTGCTCGGCCGCCGCCAGCGCGGCCACCTCGGAAGCCAGCTCCGGCGTACTCGGGAAGGTTAGCTGCAGCCCGTCCGGGATCTCCTCACGACCGGTGACCTTGCCCGCCAGCCGCTGCCACTGCTCAATCCGCTCTCCGAGCTCGGCGCCGCCCAGCGTGCAGGCCACCGGGGCCCGGCGCCATGCCTCATCCTCGCTCGGGGAGGGTTCGGGACGGGTCAGCTCGACGGGCACCGGCCCTGGGCCCGCAGCGGTGATGCAGCCGCAGTCCGGCCCGCACGCCCCTTCGGGCGCGGGACCGGACAGCTCCTCGTGCACGCCCGCCAGGTGGGCGGTGAACGCTGAAAGCTCGGCGATCCGCCGCTCGGCGTCGGCGATCCGATCCGCCACCAGTGACAGCAGCCGCGTACGCCCCGATGCGCACACACCCTGCTCCCCCGCGTCAAGCAGTTCCCAGATCTCCTCCAGCGACAGCCCCAGCAGCTTGGCGGACGAGATGAACGCCAGCCGCTCCACCGCCCGCTCGTCGTAGACGCGATAACCGGAGGCCGTGCGCTCGGCCGGCAGCAGCCCTGCGGTCTCATAGAACCGCAGCGTGGTGGCATCAACGCCGGAGCGTTCGGCCAGCTGCGAGATGCGGTAGGTACCCATGGCCCGACCGTAAACCTTCGACTCGACTTGAAGGTCAAGACCGGCCCAATGTCGCCCGGCCTGCCGGTAAAAGGCACTCCCGCGCCGGCCGAACAGGATGGGGATGCGCACCGAGGCCGTCTGACTTCCCGAACGCCACGACGGGGAGCAACGGCAGTGCGACGTGCTGGTCCAGCAGATACCCACGGTTGCGACGGCCGGTCGTCGACGGCCACACGTAACGCCGGACGGCGGGCGAGTTCGGCGGCGACGGCTCGTGCGGCCGCACCCGACCCGACGCACACCCCTTGTCCCCCCGACCCGCAGGGGTCGCTCAGTCTCGACCGAACTTCGAGGGGGACGTGACGAGTTGGCCGTCGGGCTGTTCGACATGTCAGCAGCGCAGCTCGAGTTGTTCCAGGAGAGCCTCGAGATCCTGATCCGGCAGTTGCGGCCCATCGGGTGACTGAGCCGGACCTGGTCGTCGGCGGTGGTGACCGACTCTGCGTGGGGCTGCTATTGGATCTGCGCCGCCACGTGCACAGAGCTGGCACTGGCGCCGTGATTCTTCTCTGCGCACGGATCGGGCTGCGTCACTGGATCTGGATGCATGCTGCCGCGTGACCGGAGATGGGTTACTGAAGAGTGCTTGCCCGGCGAGTAGACCATGCTTACTCTGTAAGTCCCTTGTGGCAACAGATAGATGTCAGCCATACCGAAACCCGACGGGACATATGGACACTTCAACAGGACCGTCGCAGTCCAAGTCACGCGGATTGCTAGCAGTCATTCTGGGTGCGGGTGGTGCACTCATCTGTTGCGTGGGCCCCGCACTGCTTTCAGTCGGGGCACTAGGAGTTCTTGGCAGCGCCGCAGGTAATCCGTTCGTGATCGCCGCCGCAGCGGTCGGGTTCATGGTGTTGCCCATCGTGATCGTTCGCAGGCGGCGTCGGGCATGCGCCGAAGGGAAAGGGTGCTCCGCCCGCTGACCGCGGCGGCGCACCCTCGTTTGCCGAAGCTATCTCGGTGTCGCTACTCTCCCGACTTTCGCAGCATCCCCTGCAGCCCCGACAGGATGAGTTCCAGGCCGAAATCAAATGATGCGTCGGAGGTGGCTATAGCCGGACTACTGAGGCTGCTGATGAGGAACGGAAAGCGCTCCGGGACCAGGCCCACTTCGCTCAGCTCGCACCCGAGCTCGCGCATGCTCTGGTTGCAGCACGTCAGGCCGATGACCCCAGAACCCTCCTGGAGCGAGAAGCCCAGCACAAATCCGATCAACGTCTGGTAGGCGTGTATGGCCTGATCCTCATCGAAGCCGGCTTCCCTCAGAGCCGCCAGAGCACTCTCAACCGGACGCAACACCTTCTCACTGTGGAACTCCTGGCTGTTCAGGAGCGGCAGGAAGCTGGGATGACGCAGCGCCACACGCCTCACTGACCAGGCCGAACACCTCAGGCGTTCAGACCAGGAGAGACCGTCGCCCTCTCCGGTCTCGACCTCGTCCATGCAACGCTCAAGCAGCCCGTCGAGGAGAGCCGCCTTGTTCGGCACGTGGTTGTACAGCGACATGGCCTCAACGCCGAGCACCGTCGCAAGTTTGCGCATGCTCAAGCTTTCGAGCCCATGCTTGTCCACTAGACCGAGGGCGGCATCCAGGATGCCGTCTCGACGGAGCGACATATATGCCGCTTTCTGAACTGGCGCCATGGATTCCGACTTCCCAACTCCCCCGATCTGGCCATTTGACAAGCGTACAGCATAGACCTCAGGCTTGGCTTTACTTAACTTACGGTGTACGCACCTGCATTGGGGAGGGCCGTACGTGCTGGGTTCCCTTGGCCGCCTGGCATACCGGCGGCGGCGGATCGTCGTGGTCATCTGGCTCGCGCTCCTGGCAGCCGGACTCTTCCTGGGCGGCAGGGTCTTCTCGGAGCTGGATCCCGGCACAGGCATGCGCGATGACGTGGAGTCGGCACGCGCCTCAGACCGCGTCGAGGAGTTGGGGGGCACCGGTCCGGACATCGCGATCCTGGTCGACGGACAGGGCGCGGACAATCCGGCCGTGCTGTCCAGTGTCCGTGACCTCTCCGCCGAACTTCGTCAACTACCCCACGTGCGAGCGGTGTTCGACGCAAACCAGAGCGGCGCCGACAAGGGCCTTGTCGCTCGTGACGAGCGGGCCCAGTTGGTCACCGTCGAGCTGGAGGACTCGGATCTGAGCGCCACCGAACGTGGCCAGCTCGTCGAGGACGTAGAAGCCCTGGCCGCGAAGCTCGATGCCCCGCGCGTCCTCGTCGGAGGCGAGGTTCCCTCGACGGTCGAGTTCCAGGAAGCATCGCAACGCGACCTTCAGCGAGGCGAGTTGATCGCCTTGCCGCTCGTTCTCCTGTTGCTGCTTGTGATCTTCCGGGGCTTCGTCGCACCCGTACTGCCGCTGGTGGTTGCGGTGATGTCGGTGGCAGGAACTCTCCTACTCCTGCTCGGCCTCAGCACGTTGACCGACCTCTCCGAATACTCCGTCAATGTCGTGACCATGGTGGGCCTCGGTCTGGCCGTCGACTACTCTCTCCTGATCGTCAGCCGGTTCCGGGAGGAACGGGCTCGCGGGCTCGAACTGGACAGCGCCATCGAGCGATGCGTTGCTACGGCAGGGCGCACCGTCGCTTTCTCCGGGTTGACCGTGGCAGTAGCGGTCGCAGGCATGTTGGTCTTCGCAGAGCCCTTGCTGCGTTCGATGGCGTGGGGAGCGATAGGAGTGGTCGCGCTGACAGTGGCGGCGGCGCTGACGCTGTTGCCGGCGCTCCTGGGCATGTGGGGTCGTAAGATCAGTGCCGCGCCGGCGCGTTCGGGTGACCGCGGCTTCTTCTACCGCATGGCGCGGACGGTTCAGCGCTTCGCCTGGGGGGTGGCACCGCTCCTGGTGGTCGCCCTGGCTCTGCTGGCCATCCCGTTCCGCGACGTCCAGTTGGGCGGCTCCAGCGCCGAGACGCTGGCCGAGACGTCTGCCTCACGGCAGGTGGCCGAGACAGTACGCGACCGCTTCCCCGGCGGCGGCAGCGATCCCATCGTTGTCGTGGCCGATGCTTCCGCAAAGACCGAGACAACGGATCTCGCCGCACGCATCGGGGACCTGAACGGAGTCACGTCCGTCACGGTGCGACCGGACACTCCTTCCGGCACATCCATACTCGATGTGGTCCCGGAGGGGCGGGCCCACAGCGAATCGGCCAAGGGTCTGGTGGAAGATATCCGAGGCCTCGACACCTCTACCGACCTGCAGGTAACAGGCAGTGCTGCCAGGCTGGTTGACTTCCAGGACTCCATGGTCGGCCGATTGCCCTTTGCTCTGGGCTTCATCGCCCTGGCCACGTTCGTCCTGTTGTTCGTGATGACCAGGTCGTTGGTGCTGCCCGTGAAGGCGATCATCATGAACATTCTGTCCCTGGGAGCCAGCCTTGGTGCGCTTGTATGGATCTTCCAGCAGGGGCACCTCTCCGGCGTACTGGACTTCACGGCGGTCGGGTCGATCGACAGCGCCCTGCCTGTGCTCCTGTTCATCTTCGCGTTCGGGCTGTCCATGGACTACGAGGTCTTCCTGCTCGCACGGATCAAAGAGTCGTACGACGAGACGGGGGACAACGACGGGGCGGTCGCCGTCGGACTCCAGCGCACCGGACGCATCGTCACCTCCGCCGCAGCGCTGATCGTCGCCGTCTTCCTCGGCTTCGGCCTCGGCGATCTGCTCACCATCAAGGCCCTGGGGATCGGCCTCGCCCTGGCCATCCTGATCGACGCAACCGTCGTACGGATGCTCTTGCTGCCAGCAACGATGAAGCTTCTCGGCAGGTGGAACTGGTGGGCTCCGCAGTCGCTTTTGCGGATGCTGCCCGGACGGTCAACAGCGGGACAGGCTGCGGCCGAGTCCGCCGAGGTGAAGTTCAGGCCAACGACTCCGCAGGGGGCGCTTCCCGACGAGAGTGTGAACGCTGCCCGGTCCGCACGCCCTCCCCTGCAGTGAAAGGACGAGCAGTGCCCGTCACCAGCTCGCGCGATGCCAGATTACGTTACGAACTTCGGGGCGAGGGCCCGCCCGTCGTGCTTCTTCCGCCCGCGGGGACCGGGGGTTCGATCTGGACGCTCCATCAGGCCCCCGCACTGCAACACGCCGGCTACCAGACTGTGACCGTCGATTTCCGCGAGACATCCCCTGCCACCACTCAGTCCGACCATCCCGTACGGATCAGCAACCTCGTGACGGATGTGGCTGAGCTGATCGGGACACTGGAGATCGCGCCCTGCCGTGTGATCGGCGCCTCCCTGGGCGCCATGGTGACGCAGGAACTGGCCTTGGCGCACCCCGACTTGGTGATCTCCACGGCACTGCTGGGCACACGGTGCCGCACGGACTTCACCCGCGCCGCATGGGCCCGGGCCAGCGCAGCACATCTACGCACCGAAAACGGAGCACCACGCTCGGACTACGACGCAATCGCCTCGCTCATGCAACTGTTTTCCAGCCGGACTCTCTCGGATGAGAAGGCCATGGAGGAATGGATCACCCTCTTCCGCTCCCTTCCCGTCAGAAGCCCCGGGTCAGCAGAGCAATATGAGGCGTCGATCATCCCGGATCGAACCGCGGCGCTGCGCTCGATGACCCGACCAAGCCTCGTGATCGGATTCGACAGTGACCTCTTGACTCCACCTGATCTGTGTAAGGAGGTAGCAGAGGCGATTCCTCGATCTCGTTACACCGAGGTCGCAGGCTGCGGGCACTTCGGTTTTCTGGAGGAACCGGAAGTGGTCAACTCTGAGCTCATCAAGTTTTTCGCGGAGAACTGACCGGCCCTGCCGGGCAGTTGCGCTGCGCCCTGTCAGCTTCGTACACGCAACATCACTGCAACTGGCCATTCACTCTCGATAGTCCAGATTGTTGGGGGAACACAGTGGTTGCATCATCTGAGAACACCGTCCGGCTCACCTCCCTTTCCAGCGGAGGCGGATGTGCCTGCAAGTTGCCCATGGCCAAGCTGGAGGGGCTGTTCTCGATTCTCGGCTCGGATCTCCATGGCGCTGCGGGCGAGGACTTGCTGATCGGAGCGTCGGAGGGCGACGACGCCGCCGTCATGCGGATCGATGACGAGCGAGCGCTCGTGCTCACAACAGACTTCTTCACCCCCATCGTTGATGATCCATACGATTGGGGCCGAGTCGCTGCCGCCAACGCGGTCTCAGACGTCTACGCCATGGGCGGACGGCCGCTGATGGCGTTGAACCTGACTGCCTGGCCCAGCGAAGACCTCCCGCTGAAGTTGCTGGCAGACGTGCTGCGCGGCGGGGCCGACATGGCGTCGAACGCCGGCTGTGTGGTCGTGGGCGGACACACGATCGACGACCCCATCCCCAAGTACGGGTTGGCCGTCGTGGGCATGGCGGATCCCGGCAGGCTCTTCGCCATCGACAAGGCGGGCGTCGGCAACCAGCTGGTGCTGACCAAGCCACTCGGCACAGGCGTCATCGCGTCGGCCCTGAAGCAGGAGAAGGCCGACGACTCGAGTGTGGCCGCGGCCATCACCTCGATGACCACGCTCAACGACACCGCTGCGGATGTGGCCCATACGGCTGGAGTAACCGCGGCAACGGACGTCACGGGCTTCGGTCTGATGGGGCACCTGCACCGCATGCTCGCCGCAAGCAACGTCGCCGCCCACATTGACGCGGACGCGGTGCCGCTGCTCCCTGGAGCGATCGACCTGGTGGAAGCCGGGGTCGTCCCCGGAGGCACCCGCGCCAACCTGGATCACCTGGCCGAGCATGTGGAACTGTCCGCCGGCCTCTCACGGCCCGTCGTGACTCTGCTGCACGACGCCCAGACCTCCGGAGGGCTGCTCATGGCCCTGCCGTCCGATGACACCGAGTCCCTCTCGGCCCTACGGCGCCACGGACTTACCGCAGCCCGCATCGGCACCGTGGTCGACGGGCCGCGCGGGCACATCTCTGTGACAGGCACCTCCCAGTGACGGATCATGGGCCGGGGGAGTGCATGGCCCTCGCTGTCGCTGTGGGCGCTCGAGCCGTCCTCAGTCGGGCACGATGCGATGCCCACCGTTGCCTAGCCGCTCGGCACGGCCCTGGCTGGCCAGGAGTTCCAGGAGCGGCACCGCGATGCGGCGCGTCGTGGCGAGGGCCCGCCGGGCCTGGCTCACGGTGAAAGGCTGCGGAAGCTCGGAGAGGACGCGGACGGCCTCCGCGTCCGCCTCGGGCAGCAGATAGATCCCCTCGGTCACTTTCAACAATGCTCCGGCCCGCACTGCGGCGTGCAGCCCGCGCCGGTTCAGTTCCAACTCCTCGAGCCGTCCTGCCTCCGGGGCGAGGAAGGGGGTTCGTGACAGATCACTGCGGAGGCGTTCGACGGCGGCGAGCAACGGAGCGGGTAGCTGAGGGCCGACCTCCTTCGGGAGGATGCGCCCTTCGCGGATCACCATCGGCGACGCAACCAGTTCGGTCACGAGCCGCTGGTCAGGAAGCTCGAGGCGGCGGGTGGCGGCCCCTATCGGAATGCCGCGATCGAGAGGGTGGTCGTGCGCGTAATTGGCAACGACCTCTTCGAGTTCACATTTCAGGGACGCCCATCGGTCCGGATCGATGACCCATCCGGCGATAGGCGGAGCGGGAACGTCCGCGCCCATCGCGACCAGTTCGTCGGCCCTGACCATGCCCCGGCGCCGTACTTCTGCCGCGCCATCGGGCGTACCGGTCATCTCCCGAAGAGTTCGGGCCCGTGCCGCGGCGGCGCCCCGCCGGACCAGTGCGGGCGGTCGTACGTCCAGGACGGTGACTCCGGCCGCTATCTGGTGCGCACCGGGATTACGGAGCAGTGCAAGGTCGCCTATCCGCAGGGTCAACGCCCTGTTCAGGGTGAGGCGGGCCGTTTCCTCGTCCAGTCGGCGGACACGTACCGGCACTGCTGCCGCGCCGATATGCATCACGAGCTGCAGTGGCAGCTCCTCTGCCACTTCCCCACGAAGGCGAACGTCGACGACCTTGCTCGTGAGCCACCGGCCTGGGGTGATCAGTGCTTCGCCCCTGGGGATGTCGTCTGGGCGCGCCCCGCGCAGATTGACCGCCACGCGGGCCAGGGCCGTGGCCTTGGGAATGGACTCCCCCAGGGACTGCAGGCCACGGATGGTGACGCTCGTATTCTTGCCTGCGACCTCCAGCTCCTCATCCAGGCACAAGCTGCCGGCCTGCAGGGTTCCGGTGGCCACGGTGCCCGCTCCCTTGATGGTGAAGGAGCGGTCCACCCAAAGTCGGACCGGGCCGTCGGCGGGCGGGGAGGGCAGCTTGGCCACCATGCGCTCGAGGGCTTGCTGAAGCTGATCCAGTCCTTCCCGCTGCGGGGCGCTCACACTGACGGACTCCACCGTGCCCAAAGAGGTCGCCGCGATCTTCTCCAACGCCTCCTGCCGGGCTTCCTCCGGATCGGCAAGGTCGGAGCGGGTGATGGCCAACAGGCCGTGCTGGACACCCAGCGCGTCGAGGGCGGCGAGGTGCTCGTCCGACTGCGGCATCCACCCCTCGTCCGCTGCGACGACGAACATCACCGCGGGCACGGCGCCAACACCGGCGAGCATGCTGCTCACGAACCGGCGATGGCCGGGCACGTCGACGAATGCCACGGTCTCCCCGGACGGCAGGCGGGTCCAGGCGAAGCCGAGGTCGACGGACAGGCCACGACGCTTCTCTTCGGTCAGTCGGTCGGTCTGCATTCCGGTGAGGGCGCCGACGAGCGTGGACTTGCCGTGGTCCACATGCCCGGCGGTCGCCACGACCCGCATGGCCATTACCCGCGCCCCTCCTGTTCTCGGCCAACCGCCCCGAGCACTGCCTCACATACGATCGCGTCGTCAGCTGCGTCCAGTGCCCTGAGGTCCAACAGACAGCGGTCTCGCTCCACTCGGCCCACGACGGCCGGCGTACCGAGCCGCAGGGCCAGCGCCAGACTCGCGGGGACGCTGACCGCGGCACTCGGGAGCACGACTCCGGGCGCAGCGCCGCCGCCGACCGTTGCCTCACTGGGAACTTCGTAAGCGTCGACGCCGTGACACGTGAGGCTCGCGGCCAACGCTTCGGCACGCGACAGCAACACCTTGAGGTCGGCCTGGAGGTACCGCATGACCGGGGCTGGAGGGCCACACAGCGTGGCCTCCATGGCAGCAAGGGTGAGTTTGTCGATGCGGAGGCCCCGGGCGAGCGGGTGCCGTCGTAGTTTCTCCACCAGTTCGCGGCGCCCCGCGATGAGACCGGCCTGAGGGCCACCGAGTAGTTTGTCACCGCTGGCGGTCACCAGATCGGCACCGTCGCGGAGCACTGTCTCAGCGTCGGGCTCGTCGGGCAGTGTGGGGTGCGGTCGCAACAGCCCGGAGCCGATGTCGACCACGACCGGCGCTCCCACTCCTGCAAGTTCCCGGACGGACGCTGCCGCAGTGAATCCCTTGATCACAAAGTTGGAGGGGTGCACTTTGAGAATGAAGCCGGTGCTCGGTCCGATCGCATCCGTGTAGTCACGCAGGACGGTCCTGTTGGTGGTGCCGACCTCGCGCAGTCGTGCACCCGTGGATTCCAGGAGATCCGGGAGTCGAAATCCGTCTCCGATCTCCACCATCTCTCCGCGGGAAACGATGATCTCGCGATCACGTGCCATGGCGGTAGCCGCCAGCACGAGGGCGGCTGCCCCGTTGTTCACCAGGTGCACGCCTTCGGCTGCGGGAATCGCCTGCGCCAGTGCGGCCAGGGCTCCCCGCCCTCGGCGGCCACGACGGCCGGTTTCGAGGTCGAATTCGAGGTCCGTCGTTCCGCTGGTGACGCTCACCGCGCGAAGGGCAGCCTCGGACAGGGGTGCGCGGCCGAGGTTGGTGTGCAGCAATACTCCGCTCGCGTTGAGCACTCGCCTGTGGCCTGTGGTCTCCGCGGGCAGTGCTGCGAGTACTGCCTCCACTGCCGCATCGGCTTCGGTGTCGCCGGCGCGCACGCGCGCCTGGACGGCTTGGACCGTGTTCTTCACGATGCTCCGGCCGAGGCGTACCAGCGGCTCTTGGAGCCGGCCGTCGGCCAGGATCACATCGGTGCGAGGCACGCGACGTCGCACATCACTGGTAGCCAAAGCCGCCCCCCGTAGGCAAAGTTGGCGGAGGTGGACGGGAATCGAACCCGCCTGACCGAGATACTCGATCACTACGGTTTTGAAGACCGCGGGGGCCACCAGGCACCCAGACACCTCCATCGAGATCGTAACCACTGGTAGATCTCGAAGTCTGCGGAATCCTCTGTTTCTTTTGTGCTGTTTGCCGGCGTCCGCCGCATCAACTGGCGGACGTCCGGCTCCATTTGCTCGACTCGACCTGTCAGGTGCTGGACGCCACCTTATGTTCGGCACGCGCGATCAGCAGTTGGCTGAGGGCGATCATCAGAACGGTGCTCAGTACGGCGATACCTGTGGCGCGTGCGTCCAAGTCACCGGTGTATGCGCCGCGGATGGCATCGCAGAGGTAGGTCAGCGGGTTGTAGGTCGCCACGGCTTCCATCCACCCTGGGAGGTTTTCAAGGGGTACGAAGGCGGAGCTCACGAACACCAGCGGGAAGAAGGCGGGCAGGAGAGCCTCCGCGATTTCGGCCTTGCCCGTGCGCAGGCATGCGGCGAAGGACAGTCCGCTGTATCCGAAACCCCATAGCGCGGAGAGCCCTCCGCCGAGGACGAGGGCCATGGGCCAATTGTGGATGTCTGCTCCTGCGACCCAGGAGACGAGGAGCAGGACGAGTGCGAAGCCGAGGAGCTTGGTGGCGTCGCCAATTCTGCGCGCCAGATTGCTGCACCGCGGCCCCATAGGGGAGATGCGCATGCGGTCGTAGAAGCCGTTCTGCCGCTCGATCGCCACACTGACCGAGGCTGTGGCCGGAAGCATGACGGCCATCAGGATGGCCCCGGGCGCGACGTACTGCACGTAGCTCGTGCTCCCGGAAAGCCCGGTGCCTTGCAGGATGTCTCCGAATACCCGTGAGAACACCACGAGCATGAAGATCGGAACGACAAGTGGTACCGCCATCACGACCAGGATGATGCGCCGGGTCTCGCGGAGAGACCGGAAGTACATCGTCGGGAAGAGACTCACTGGCATCGACACAGCGGGCCTCCGCTCGCATTGGCGTTGATCAGGGGCTCGGTACGAACGGCAGATCCGGTCAGCCGAACGAAGGCGTCTTCAAGCGACGGGCGCCCCACTGAGAGCTCGAGCAGCTCCACGTCTGCTTCTTCGAGAACTTTCATCAACCCGTCGGCGTCCGGGCGGCTTTCGGTGCTGGTGAAGACCAGCGCATCGCTGTCCTTGCGGCCCTCGCCCAGCTCGGGGAGTTTGGCGGCGATCAGCTCTTGGGCCCGATCCAGGGAACCTGCTATGCGAACCCGCAGGGTGTGTTCGCCGTAGGCCTTGCGTAGTTCTGCCGGCGGGCCCTGTGCTACGACACGGCCGCTGTCGATGACGTACACCCGCTGCGCCAGGACGTCGGCTTCTTCCAGGATCTGCGTGCTGAAGACGATGGTGCGGCCCTCGCTGCGCAGGCGTTCCAGCAGCTCCCACATGAGACGCCTGCTCTGCGGGTCCAGGCCGGCCGTGGGTTCGTCGAAGACGATGACTTGTGGATCGTGCACGAGCGCGAGGGCCAGAACGAGGCGCCGCTGGAGGCCGATGGAGAAGTGCACCACCTGGCGGTCTACGTACTCGCCGAGCCCCAAGGCTGCCAGCAGTGCCGACGCGCACTCGGTCGCGGTCTCCTTCGGTACTCCGTAGAGGGCGGCCTGGACCTCGAAGTGCTCACGTGCCGTCATCGACGGATCAAGTCCGGTGCTCTGCAGTGCTACGCCGACGAACCTGGCGAGCTTCCGGACGTCGGTGCTGGGCACCCCGTGAACCGTGATCTCCCCATGCGTCGGGCGGATCAAGCCGACGATCATGTTCAGGATCGTCGATTTTCCTGCGCCGTTCGGTCCCAGTACGCTGACGATCTCTCCAGGGGCCGCGTGGAGGTCGACGTTGTCCGCTCCTTTCACCCCGCCTGGATAGACCTTCGACAGGTTCGACACCACTACGGAAGGCTCCCCGGAGCCGTCGTTCGCTCCTCCGGTCCCGGGAGACCGTCCCACGTGGCCCTCGGCAGGCACGGCCATGCCGATTTGGAGGAGTTGCACCTCGGCTTTGGGCGCGGCGCTCTCTTCTTCGCAACCCGCGAGTCGACACGCGGTCTGCACGACCGCGGTCTTCGCCTTCGAGAGCCTGCCTCGCAGCCTCTTGTCTGTGGGCCTGCTCTTCGCAGGCCCGTCCTCCGTAGGCCTGTTCTCCGTCGGCGGTTTGTCCGTCGGCGTCGCAGTCATCGGTTCCTCCTATGAGGCGGCAGCGGCCGCTTCGGGCGGCGTGCGGGGCAGGCGACGATCGGCGAGATCCAGCGGTGCGGGCCGGACGCCGTGCCATGCGGCGATGCGTTCCATACGTAGCGAAGTACTCGGTTCGATCGGCCCGACGGAGTGCTCCCGGGCACCGTCCCGAGACAGGAGGTAGGTCTCTCCCAGACACGCGAAGGTTGAATACGGGTCGGTGATCGCCAAGTCGTAGGTCGAGCGGTATCCGGGGATGCGGACGAGGCCGCCTTCCACCACGCAGACGCCTTTGGCCTCGAACAGGTCGTGGCTCGACCGCGGGATGTTCACCGGCTGGGCCACATCAATGATCACGGCGCCGTCGGAGACATGCTCGGGCCTCACCAAGGACGTCTTGTCGCTGGTGAGGACAAGTACCACGTCGGCCTCGCGCAGGTGACCGAGGCCGGTGGTGAGCCGTGCGACCGGCGCAAGATCCCCGACGGTTACCTTGAGCCTGCCCTCGGTGCGGCCGATGAGCGTGACGTCGAAGCCTTCTTGGACCAGCAAGTGGGAAGCGGGCACTCCCACCGATCCGGTGGCGCCCAGTACCGCGACGCGGGCCTGTCGCCGCAGATCGAGAGCTTCAACGGCCTCGACCACGTTGTGCCGTGACACAGCGGCCGTATAGGCGTTGCCAGTTGTGATGGTGACGCCGTCGGGCGCGCCGTGGAGAAGCGTGCGTCCTGCGGCCGTGACCGGTGCGGTCCATGCCCCCAGGCCGACCACCTTGGCTCCGCGGGCTGCTGCGACACGCAGTCCTTCGGCGACCGCCTCACGGCCTCCGTCTTTGAGGAGGACGTCGGGCATGCGCATGACGCCGACCAGCTCGCCTCGCGGCCCACCCATCCCGAACAGCAGGTCGCCGATGACGACCGGTTCCATGGTGTTGACCTTGCGCAGGAAGTCATCGTCGTCTGCGCTGTACTCACGCATCAGCCGACTGCCTTTCCAACGGGTCAAGTCGGCAATGTCACGCGGGTGCGTGAGGAAGGCGAACCATGGTCCGTCGCCTGAGCTGAACACCACTGCGGGTTCCTTCCCCGTCGAACACGTTGGTGGTTGGCCGGGGCACAGCCGGCAGTCCGCAGACCTCCCGGAGTGCCCCGGCGTTGTGCTGCACGGACTGCCTGTTACGCGGTCGACATAACAGGCACGACCGCCATGGCACCTTCGAAAGCGATGGTGATGTCGCCACCGCCCAGGTGCTCAGGCCACTTGATCAGGAATGTCGTCTCGTAACCGACGCGAACCGGTTTGCCGTCCTTCAGGGCGGCCAGCGTGTCCCCCAGACTGGAGGTTATGCGGCCGTCTCAACCACCTTTTGCGCCGGCCCACAAGGAACCGGGAAGCAGCTCCAGGCATCCGAGGGCCCGCCAGCCGTTGAGCTCGCCCGTGAGGGTGCACTCGTCGGTTGCCACCGCACGGACCGGCCCGAGCAGGCTCAGGTCGTGCTTGCCGCTCATCACCAGCTCATGCAGTCCGGGGAAGACGACCTGGACTCCGTAGCGGACACGCATCTTCCGGGACTCGAAGTCCACCACGCCCATGTTCGTCGTGGCGCTGGACTTCGGGTCGGTCATGAGGCACATCTGCCCGGTGTCGATCGACTCGGTCTCGTTCAGGGGGAACCGTGCGGTTCCCTTGCTGAGGCCGTAGAGGTCTTCGACCTGGAAGATCACTCGCTCTGTCGGTTCCGGCAGCTCTCGCCGGGCCATGACCTCGTCAACGGTCAACGTCAACTGCGCAGCCCTCCCTTCTCCCCCGAAGGAGAGACAGACTTACACTGTATTCGAATTCCGCAAGCTACCAACTCAAGTGCGCCGAGGTCAAACCTTTCTCCGCAATAATCAGCGATCACGGCCTGACCTCGGAATTCACTAATCCGGAATCTGTAAATCCGGAAGAGCTCGATCTGTCGGTCTCGAACGACACCCTCCGCATTCGATCAACAGAACTAATTCTTATTGACACTGTAAGTTCGAATCTGGCAATGTTCGAGGCTCCATGCGCACGACCACCACAGTCGCTGGAGGGATCATGGGGGAAGCGAAGTCGGAGGCGCGCCAGGCAATAACTGACGTTGCGTCATGTGTTGACGACGTCCTCGCAATGGACGGATCCGAGGACCAACCGCACACTTCGCTGGCCGACCTCGGACTGGAGTCCTTCACGGTTGTGCGACTCCGTCGCAGGCTTCAGGACCTGACAGGTATCGATATCCCTCTGTCGTCTTTCTTCGGTGACGCGACCGTGGCCTCCGTGGCTGCCGAACTGGTCGGCGCGACAACCGCCGTTGGCGGCCCCGGTGAAGAGGTCGCCGAGTCGGCGGCCAAGGGCTCAGCGGCCGGCCACGACCCCTCGACGACAGGACGTCACGCATCGGGGACGCTCACGAGCGAGACGTGGTCCGCCTTATCCGCTCGGTGTTCCCTGGTACATGTCAGCACTTCAGGCGCGCTCCTGGCCGCCCTCGCCCTGACGGTGGCGCGGTGGTCGGGCGAGGCTCCTACTTTGGCGGACATCGACCGGCGCCACAGCCCTGGCACTGACGTCGCTCCTGGCGTCACCACCTCAGTCACGCTGCCCAAACTGGACTGGCAGCAGTGGGGTGGCTTTACCCACTACGCCACCGCCGTCGATCAAGGGCTCAGCGACATCGGGCTGTCTCCCGCAGCGGACTCGGCGGTCCTCGTCGATCTTGTCGAACCCATCGGCGATCCGGACCGTGCCCCCTCGGCCGCCTCTGAGGTCTCGCTCCAGCTCAAGCACACCCACGCGTTGGATGAGTCCGGCCTCCGCATCGACTGGCACATCGCCGCCGGCTCGCCGTCCGACGAACTGCTCGCCGGGATGTTCGCCGCTTATCTGCACCTACTGGGGCGCCTCGCCAACGACTCTGACGCTTGGTCAAGTAGCGTTCTGGGCTGGGACCCCGGATTCCACGCGGCCACCAAGCTCGAGTGCACGCCGTTCCCTGGCGCGGGACCTCACCTCGATGCGCCCTGGCGGCAGGCCTCAGCCCGTTCGCCTCAGCAGCCGGCGCTGGTCGGCACGTTCACACCGGTCACGCACGGCGAGCTCGCAGAGCGAGCTGCCGAGACGGCCGCTGCCCTCAACGCGATCGGTATCGGCCCCGGGAGTCTCGTAGCAATCGCCGCAGCGAAGGGCGACGCGCAGATCGCCGCTGTTCTCGGTATCTCTGCCTCCGGAGCCGGTTACGTTCCCATCGATCCGGCATGGCCGGCCGAACGGATCGCCTCGGTGTGCGCCCAAGCGGGCATCCGGCATGCTCTGGCCACGGAGGACACCACCGTCACGTGGCCGAACTACGTGCGGGTGCGCGTCCTCGACCGTGCGGGGCGGCTCGCTGCGACGGGACGGGGACCGCGGACGTCATCGCGCGTCAACCCGGCTCCTGAAGAACTGGCCTATGTCATCTTCACCTCGGGTTCTACGGGCGTCCCGAAGGGAGTCGCCATAGAGCACTGGACGGCTCGGAACACCGTCGACGACATCACCGACCGGTTCGGTGTCGGCGCGCACGACCGCGTCCTCAGCCTCTCCGCACTCAGCTTCGACCTCTCTGTGTACGACATCTTCGGTGTGCTCGGTGCGGGCGGTGCGCTGGTACTGCCCGATGCTGCGCGTGCCGGAGATCCGGAGCACTGGCTCGAGACGATGCAGCAGCACCAGGTCACCATCTGGAATACGGCACCAGCGCTCATGGAGATGCTGGTCGAACAAGCCGAAGCAGCGCCTGCGGTCGCCGAGGCAGCGCTCGCCCATCTGCGTCTCGTTTTGTTGTCGGGCGACTGGATCCCGGTGTCCCTGCCCGATCGGCTCCGCGCCCTGGCCCCTCAAGCCGAGATCGTCAGCCTGGGCGGTGCCACCGAGGCCTCGATCTGGTCCATCTGCTTTCCCATCGACAAGGTCGATCCGAACTGGGCGAGCATCCCCTACGGCCGCGCGCTACGCGGGCAGTCCTTCCACGTGCTGGACGAGGACGGCGCTCCCTGCCCCGTCGGGTTGCCCGGCGAACTGCACATCGGTGGCGAAGGGCTGGCGCGCGAGTACATCGGGAATCCCCGGGAGACCACAGCACGGTTCATCAACCACCCCGTCATGGGCGAACGGCTTTACCGCACCGGGGACATGGGCCGCTGGCAGCCCGACGGAACCATCGAGTTCCTGGGACGCGTCGACCGGCAGGTCAAGATCCGCGGCTACCGGATCGAACTCGGGGAGATCGACTCCGTTCTCAACCGCCACCCCTCCGTCCGCCGATGTATCGCCGCCGCACACCGATGTCCGGACGGACTGCTCCGACTAGCCGCCCACATCGTCCCCCAGGCACGCACCTCTCCTCCACCGCCACAACAGCTCACAGCGGCCCTGCGGGCCCATCTGCCCGCCTACATGCTGCCGACCCGCTTCGTCTATACGAAGGCCTTCCCCGTCACCGCGAACGGCAAGGTCAATTACGCCGCGCTGCCCAATCCGTTCGCAGCACAGACACCCCCTGCGGGGTCCGCCACGAATCGTCGAACGAGCTGACAGAACGCCACCACCCGCAGGGAAACAGGGGGAAGTCATGTCGCTTGAGCAGGTCGCTGCCACCATCGCTGCACACCCATGGGTCTCGGAGGTCCGCCCCAACGCCGATGGGGGCCTGTGTATCTGGCCGGACCCGTCGCTCCTGGCTGTGGAACCGGAGCCCGGCGCATTACTCCGGGAGTACTTGGAGAACTGGGGCGAGCTCTACGACCTCGTCTACGAGCGTGGCGACGGCCACCACGCTGAGAACCTGGACCTCTCCGGCTGGCGTGCCTCGGACTCGGGCCAGCCGTTTGCCACCAGTCACATGACCGAGTGGATCGACCGCACGGTCGAACTCATCCTCCGAGGCCGGCCACGGCATGTACTGGAGCTGGGATGCGGCACCGGACTGCTCTTCCACCGGCTCCGAGGGCAGGTGGCAAGCTACGTCGGTACGGACGTCTCCTCGTTTGCAGTTGATCGTCTACGCAGAGCGGTAAAGCCCAACGAAGCACTGGTACGAGCCGCAGCGCACGAAGCGCACACCAAGGTCGTCCAGGATGCCCTGGACAGCGTCGCCGGTCCCGATGGCCGTCCGGATTGCGTCGTACTCAACTCGCTCACCCAGCACTTCCCCCACGCGGCCTACTTCAGGAAGGTCCTCGCCGACGCCATCGACCTCGTCCAGCCGGGCGGACGCGTCTTCGTCGGAGACATCCGCCATGCCGGACTGCTTGACCATTACTGCCGGTGGCTCGAGCTCTCCGCCGAACCGGGCCTGGAGGGCGACGAACTCGACCAGCGTGTGCGTCAGAGGACCGATCGCGAAGAGGAACTGCTCGCTGACCCACGACTCATCGCCGACATCGCCGCCCGAGCTGCCCGCCCGGTCCGCATGTCGGTCCACGCCAAAACGTTGCAGGCCGACACCGAACTCAGTCGCTACCGCTACGACGTCGTCCTGCACGTCGACCCGTCCGATCCGGGCCCGCCGGTAACCGCTCTCGCCTGGCAAGACCTGCCCGCTCACGACCCGTTGGCCGCTCTCCCAGTCAACGCGCGCGAGCCCCTGCGTGTCCACGGCATCCCCAACCGCTTGTTGATCCCTGAGGCCCCGGGAGCACTCACGGCAGTCGAGCTCCGCAGGGCGGTATCGGATGCCGACTCCTCCGTCCATATCGACCTCCACTCCCCCGACCAGCTCGTCCTCGCCATCCCCTCCCCAGCCGGCGAGTTCATTCCCACCGAGAGCTCAACGCCCATCTCCGCCTTGGCACATGAACCAATGGCGCGCTACGTGAACCAACGCATACGGGAAGTGGTCCGCGGTCACCTGCGCAGAACGGTTCCCGAGCAGGCCCGGGTGAATCTCACGGTGGCGACCGACGCCCTGTAAATCGGTCCCGCCTCAGGCACTTGCGCAGGAAAGCATCCGAAGGGAACCACTGTGACCCAACAACTCGATGCAGCACGTCCCCGTACAGGCAAGCAGCTCCCACGCACCGTGACATGGCGGACCGGCGTACTCCTCGCAGTCGGAACCGCGCTCCTCGTCTGCGTCTCCTTGGGCCCGATGGCGGAAGAGATCGGAAACGCCTCCATCATCGTCTGGCTCGTGACAGCTCTGGTCGGGGGCATCCAGTGCGTATTGCTGGGGCATCTCGCCGTACGCATGCCCAACCGATCGGGCGGGGCGGCCACCTACACCCACGCCGTCATCGGCGACCGGATACCGATCCTCGGCGCACTCTCCAGTTGGGGGTACTGGTTCGCCTGGACTCCCGGTATCGCCGTGAACCTCATCCTGGCGGCCGAGTATCTCAAGGCCACCGTGCTCCAGAGCGTGCCGGTGATCCCGCTGGTCGTGGGTATCGCGGCGATCCTCTACATCGTCAACGCGCTCGGGTTGCGCATCAGTGCTCGGTGCGCCGCGGCTGTCGCCGTGGTTGCCGTCGCGCCGCTGCTCATCATGACTGCAGGATTGCTCTTCAATTCGCACCTGTTGGACTTCGGCAAGCTGCTCCCGCTCGGTGTGCCGGAAGAGTCCTGGGCAGGAGCCGGCACATGGATATTGCTGGCCAAGTGGGCCTTCGTCGCGGCATGGTCCGCCTACGGCGCGGAGATGGCCTTCAGCATCGTGGCCGAGATGCGCAAGCCACAGGAGCACAACCAACGCATGGTCGTCATCGCGGGCCTGACCTGCTTCGTCGCCTTCGGCTTCATCCCCATCCTTCTCACCGCGCTCGTCGGCAGCCGCGGGCTGGCAGCCGATCCCAGCGTCGTCTTCCTGCAGGCTGCGGAACTCGTCTTCGGCGGTGCCGGCGCGACCATGGTCGGCCTGATGCTGGCAGCGGGTCTGATCCTCGGAGCGCAGGCGTTCGTGGTCGGCTCTTCGCGCATCATCTTCCAGATGACCGTCGACGGATATCTGCCGGCACGCCTGTCCTGGACCAACCGACGCGGCGTACCCGTCGGCTCCCTGTTGTGGGACATACCCATCGTGCTCGGGCTAGTCCTGGTTTTCGGCACCAATGTCGTCGATGTGGTGGCCTCGGCCAACTTCGGGTACATCATCGTCTTCATCCTCATGCCCATCGCCTACATCGTGTTCCGCCGACGTGAGCACGCGGAAGGCCGCCGCCTCTCGGCACCTCGGACGTTCAACGCAATCGCTGTCGCCCTGCTGCTCTTCAACACCGTCCTGCTCATCGTCGGCGGGATGCAGTGGGGCCTCAAGACGATCAGCGTCGCTGCGGTGATCATGGCGCTCGTCATTCCCATGGCCTTCTTCCAGAGGCGCCAGCGGCGTCGGGGTCCAGAAGTGCGTACCGACGAGGAGAAAGCACTGGTCTGATGCGCTCAGAGGCTCCCCGCGGACACCCGCACCCGGCACCCGACCCCATCTATCTCGACTACAACGCGACAACTCCCGTCGATCCACGCGTCATCCGGGCATCCCTGCCCTACCTTGGTGAGTACTTCGGGAATCCGTCCAGCAGCCACGCCTACGGGAGCGCGCCCCGGGACGCCATCGCCGCGGCGCGGTCATCAGCGGCCGCCGTGCTTCAGTGCACGCCAAGAGAGATCGTGTTCACGGGCGGCGGGTCGGACGGGGACACGCTCGCGATCCGCGGCGCTGCCCTCGCCCGCCGCCACCGCGGCCGGCACATCATCACGCAGCAGACCGAACACCCTGCTGTCCTGGCAGTGTATGAGAGTCTGCGACGCCTGCACGGCTTTCGGATCACCGAACTCCCCGTGGATCGGCACGGTCTCGTGGCGCCAGCGGCGCTGGCAGCCGAACTGGCCGAAGACACCGTGCTCGTCTCGATCATGCACGCCAACAACGAGACCGGCACCATCCAGCCCATCGCCGAGCTCACCGCGGTGGCGCACGAGCACGGCGCTTTGATGCACACCGACGCGTCTCAGTCTCTGGGAAAGATCCCTTGTTCCGTACGTGGGCTTGGCGTCGATCTCGCCACCGTCACCGGGCACAAGATCCATGCTCCGAAGGGAGTTGGTGCCCTCTTTGTCCGCGAGGGCCTCGTCCTCGAACCCGCCGTCTATGGGGGCGGTCAAGAGGGCGGCCTGCGAGGCGGAACGGAGAACGTCGCATCGATCGTGGCGCTGGGCGAAGCCTGTCGCCTCCTGACCGATCCCGAGCTCGTCGACAACGGACGGCTGGCGCGCCTGCGGGATCTCCTCCAATCTCGCCTCACCCGTCATCTGGGCGACCGCGTACGCCTGAATGGACATCCCACGCTGCGGCTTCCCAACACCCTCAACATCAGCATCGAGGGCACGAGCGGCTCAGAACTCCTCGCCTCTACACCTTCCGTCGCTGCTTCGACCGGATCCGCCTGCCACGAAGGTGACGTCACGCCGTCCGTCGTGCTGTCCGCCATGGGGGTTCCCAAGGAGCAGGCACTCGCAGCGCTCCGTCTCACACTCGGCCGGTGGACGACAACCGACGAAGTCGAACAGGCTGCTGAGGCCCTGGCGAAATCCGTATCAAGGGCTGACTGCACATGACCCGGCAGCTGGGTGAACACCTCGAGGCAACAGCCTCGTTGACCCCATGTCATGTCGCTGGTCAGGGGGAAACGAAGTACTCCTCGATAAGACCGGCCGCCTCTGCAGGTCCCCTGACCTCCAAGTGCAGTCGCTCACCGCCCAGTTGAAGGCTGAACTCGAAGAAGGGGCAGCACTGCAGCTCAGCTGCCGCCAGTTCAGCGACACGGCCTGCCGTATGCATAGGGAGAGACACCCGTACGCCGTTGGCGAGCCTTACATGATCAATCGTCTCGGACAGCAGACGCCGCCACTCCTCGACCCGTCCGGCTTGCCCGTCGCCATCGAGCGAGCAGGCGACCCGTACCCCGCCCTCTACTGGTCCAGGCCGGCCCACGGGTGCGTCAGTGATCTGCAGAAGCTGCGGTTCCTCCGAGTCCACGAACTCGCACGAGGAGCTGCACGGTCCAGCACCGGGGGCAATGGCGTCGAGCTTCTGACGTGCGCGAGTGAGATGAGCGGCGAAAGCCCGCAACTCACCCACGTGCTCATCTGTGTCCGCAAGCCGTGCCTCGATCAGCGGCCGCAGCACGTCTCGAACCTCGGGACACCCGCCGTGATCCCAGACCGGCAGGATTTCCCGGATGTCGTCCAAGGACAGGCCGACACGTTTCGCCGCCTTGATGAACTTCAAGCGCTCAACCGTCTCGTCGCCATAGAGGCGATAACCGGACGGGGTCCGCCGCGGCGCGAGAAGGCCTTGATCCTCGTAGAAGCGGAGCGTCGTCGCCGGTAGCCCACAGCGTTCCGCTACCTGCGAGATCCGATAGGAGGTCATTCTTCGATGCTAGACCTTCACCCCGACTCGAAGGTCAAGCCGGAGCGGCGGGATCCGCTTCAGGCATCAGCAAATCCAGCCCCACAAGATCGGAGCCTTGAGGATCTTCAACCCTCAGCTGAAGTGCCGTGAACCACTGAGCCAGCCCGGACAACGCGTTATCGTGCTCGGGTGACGCTACGTCGATAACAGCGAATAGCCTACCTTGGTATTAACGATCGATCATCGTCTTCATCTTCGCCAACGGGGGCAACGAAAGTGAAACGGATCCGTCTGCTCATCTGCCTCATCGCCATCTCACTCATATCCGCATGCAGTGCCGCTGATGCAACCCAGAAAAATGAACAAGGAGTACCAGAAGAGCTACGCGTGGGCATTATCCCCAATGTGGCACCGGACAAGCAGCGCCTGAGGTACGAGCCACTCAAGGAGTACCTCGCGAAAGAGCTCGATACGAAGGTCGAGTTGTTTGTCGCAACCGACTACGCGGGGGTCGTCACAGCGCTGGCAGCGCACAAGATCGATGTTGCGTATCTCGGCGGTCTCACGTACGTACAGGCCCAAGAGCAGGTGGGAGTAACGCCGTTGGTCACGGAGGTCGATCGAGAGACCGGCTCCAAGGAGTACTTGTCGGGCATTGTCGTACGCGACGATGCCCCGTACAAGAACACGAAGGACCTGCTGGAAGCCAAGGGAAAGTTCGCGTTCGGCGATGTCAGCTCCACTTCAGGGAGCCTCTACCCTCGCGTCATGCTCGATGCCGCAGGAGCCAAGTGCTCCACCTCAACACTCGCCCAATGCCCGCCTCTCTCGAAGATCTCCTTTACCGGAGGCCATGACGCCACAGCTCAGGCGGTAGCCAATGGTTCCGCCGACGCCGGCGGGCTCGAGGTACGCATCCTCCATCGACTTGAGCGCGAAGGCAGCATCCCCAAGGGCCGCCTAAGGATCGTCGAGACCGAGAAAGTCATGGGCTATCCCTGGGTGATGCGTTCAGAGCTGGGTGGCAAGGCAGCGAAGTCGATCAGCTCCGCCTTTACCCGGATGAAAGACCCTCAGCTACTCAACCTCCTGCAGGCAAAGGGATACCAGCGGGTGACGCCTGCCGACTACGAAGCGGTCAAGCAGCACGCCAAGGAGCTCGGACTGCTGACGACAGACCGCTGACCGGGCCGGTACCACCGCCCGAAGGCTGACAGCCGGGGGAATCACATGCAGATACAAATGGCAGATGTGCTCGTGTCGTTCAAGGACCGGCGTTCGCCCGCCCTTTCGAACGTCTCGTTGAGGGTCGAGGAGAGCGAACACGTGGCACTCCTCGGTCCGTCGGGCTCCGGCAAGACGACCCTGTTGCGATCGCTGCTCGGCGCCGTGCCCGTGCAAGAAGGCACCATCAGGGTAGACGGCTTGGATCTCGCGTCCACCAAAGCCCTGCGGACCATTCGGCGCAGGACCGGGAGCCTGTGGCAAAACAGCTGCCTCGTCCCGGGCCTGCGGGCCCAGACGAACGCCATTCTCGGTACGTCCGCGGTATGGGGCTTGCGCGAGTGGGTCACCGCCCTGCGAGGCGCAGTCCCGCGACGGTATGAGGAGCGGCTCTCCTCACTCGCCGATGACCAGGGCATGGGCCCGTACCTGCGAGCCCGGGTTGAACACCTCTCTGGCGGGCAGCGGCAGAGGATAGCTGTACTGCGCGCTGTTCTCCCGGAACCGCGGCTGGTCCTCGCAGACGAGCCGACCAGCGGTCTGGACCCGGTAACCGCGCAGGCCGCGATTCGTACCCTGCGCGGCGTCCCCGGAGCAACGGTGCTGGTCACGACCCACGATCTGGCGGTCGCTCGACAGTTCCCGCGCGTCATCGCCCTACGGCAAGGACATTTGTGCTTTGACGGCACGGACCTGTCCGACCAGGACTCTCGCCAGATCTACGAGGGACCGGTGGTGCCCGCATGAACCCACGCATGGGAACCCTGAACGGTTCGGACCATCCGGACAGGTCCAATCGCAGCCTGCAGAGCACAGCTCGAACCGATGCCCTGGGACTGGGCGCAAGGCGCACCAAGACCCGGTGGGCCCTGCTAGTCATCGTTGTCGCAGCCGTGACGTGGTCGTTGCGCGGAACCGGCGTGAGCCTCTCGACGCTCATAACCGGTTGGGCGGGAGCCAAGGACCTTGCGTCGGGCCTCTTCCCCCCTCAACTCGACGAGGAGCTACTGCGTTCGGTGGGAGCGGCGGTGGTCGAGACCCTGCAGATCTCCATCGCAGCACTGTTCTTCGGCACCATCCTGGGCATCGGCCTGGCCGTCACCATGGCCGGCAACATGGGAGCTCCGACCTGGCTCGCCGTCGGTGCACGCTTCACCGCGACGGTGCTGCGCTCGGTACCCGAGCTGCTGTGGGCGCTCCTCTTCGTCGCCATCGTCGGTCTTGGTCCAGCTGCAGGCGTCTACGCCATCTCCCTGCACGGCACCGGACTGCTGGCCAAGCTTGTCTCCGAGCAACTGGAGGCGGTTGACCCCGGGCCGGTCGAAGCCATGCGCGTGACAGGAGCGTCGCGGGCGGCCGTAGGGGCCTTTTCGATCATTCCGCAGTCGCGCAGCGATATCGCTTCGCTCGTGCTCTATCAGTGGGAGTGCAACATCCGAAGCTCCGCGATCATCGGTTTCGTAGGTGCTGGGGGAATCGGCCAGGCATTGGGCATCTCCATGCGGCTGTTCCGCTACCAGGAACTAGCCACCCTCATGATCGCTCTCCTGTTGCTTGTCCTCATCGTCGATCAGACTTCGCGCATCCTGCGGCGCCGCATGGGGGCAGCCACGGCTAGAGCGGGCAAGGGTTTGTGGGGTATATACAAATGCTGAGGCGACAGCGCATTTCCCCAAACGCGGGTGAGGTCCCACCGGCAGCCAGTTCTCGGTACACGAGGAGCTGGCATCCATCAGGGCAAAAGAATCGAGCGCGTCCCGCCCACGCGGCACCGCGACCCGCCGCAGGGGCCAATCCGCCCCTGACGACCCGTCAGAAGAGTCAGCATTGGGCTGGCTAAAGCTCCTGCCAGGGACTCGAACCCGTGGCAAGCCCGCTACTTCTTGAGCAGAACCACCGCCCGGACCTCCAACTCACCCCCACCGACCAGCGGCTCCCCCCGTTCCCATGTTCCGCCCCCGCCGGGGGCACTCCGGGAAAATCTCCTGACCTGCAGAAATACAGGTCGGGAGTTTCGACTCTCGCCAGTTCGAGCTCTTGAGCACCCTGGATGCTCACCGGGTGGCGCGGCAGCCCTGCTGGGAACGCCGGGACTCACGAGTCCAACCGCAATCCCCTTGGCCGGGTTCGCCGAGCACCGCGCCGCGGCCCTGCGGGGAGGCGGGCTCGGCGGATCCCGGGTGCGCGCGGACTATGACAATCCACTCGGTGTGCCTGTCGTATCCACCGGCCCGCCAGTCGTCTTCTAGGTAGCAGGGCCGCGTCTGGCCCTGCGTAACAGCCAGCGAAGGAGACGAGCCCATGTCACCGACAGCCGCCCCCAAGCCGATCCCCGACGCCTACCGGAGGGTCACTCCCTGCCTGGTCGTCCAGGACGCCGCCAAGGCGCTCGAGTTCTACGGCGAGGTGTTCGGGGCCACTGAGCGGATGAGGTTCCCGGGGCCGGGCGGGACCATCGTGCACGCCGAGATCGAGATCGGGGACTCGGTCGTCATCGTCGAGGACGCCTCGCCCCTGCTGGGGACCGAGGCCCCGCCCGCCGGCGGCCTGCCCGGCAGCCCGGCCTTCCTGTTCGTCTACGTCGAAGACGTGGACGCGGTCGTCGCACGCGCCGTGGAGCTGGGGGCCACTCTCAAGCGGGCGCCGGAGGATCAGTTCTATGGGGACCGGGACGGATCCATCGTGGACCCGTACGGGCACTGGTGGACCGTGGCCACGCATGTGGAGGACGTGGCGCCCGAGGAGATGGAGCGGCGGATGGCCGCCATGATGGGGCAGGGAGGCGCCTGATGAAGTACGTGCTGTTGTTCGTCGAGACCGAGGAATTCGCCCGGGAGTTGCAGGCGATGGGCCCGGCCGAGCGGGCACGGGCCTTCGAGCGGGTCAACGAGTGGTTCACCGCCCACGCCGGCAAGATCACGGGCGGGCAGAAGCTGCGGGATGCGGAGACGGCGACGACCGTGCGGCTGGAGAGCGGGGAGCCGGTCGTGGTCGACGGGCCGTTCGTCGAGGGCAAGGAGGTCGTCAGCGGATACTCCGAGATCGAGGTCGCCGACCTCGATGAGGCGCTGCGCATGGTGCGCACCTGGCCCGGCTGCCCGGTGGTCGAGATCCGGCCCATAGAGATCAGCCCGATGGAGTGAGAACCACGTGACGACGCCGTCCAACGATGCGGCCGAGTCGCATGACCGGCTGGCCCGCGTGGTCCGGGAGCACGCGGGCCGGCTGGCCGCTTCGCTGATCCAGGTGACCGGCGACTTCTCCGCCGCGGAGGACCTGGTGCAGGACGCCGTGCTGGTGGCGCTGAAGCACTGGCCGGTGGAGGGGATCCCAGAGCGGCCCGACGCCTGGCTGTTCACGGTGGCCCGGCGGCGCGGCCTCGACCTGCTGCGGCGTCAGGAGAACTACCGGCGCAAGTTGCAGCAGTTGCAGTGGCCGCCGGACGAGGCCGAGGGGTCGGAGCCGGACGAGCGGTTGCGGCTGGTCTTCACCTGCTGCCATCCGGCGCTGACCCAGGAGGCGCAGATCGCCCTCACCCTGCGGGTGGTGTGCGGGCTGACCACCGCGCAGATCGCCCGAGCGTTCCTGGTACGGGAGTCCACCGTTGCCCAGCGCATCACCCGCGCCAAACAGAAGATCACCAAGGCCGGGATCCCCTACCGCGTTCCCGACGACGAAGAGCTGGGCACCCGCCTCGCCCAAGTCCTCGCCGTGATCTACCTGCTGTTCAACGAGGGCTACCTCTCCACCGCCGAGCAGGCGCAGTCGCACGACCTCGCCGACGACGCCGAGTGGCTGGCCGCCCTGCTGCACCGGCTGATGCCGACCGAGCCCGAGGCCGCGGGGCTGCTGGCGCTGATCCGGCTGCACCGCGCCCGTACGGCCGCCCGCATCACCCCCGAGGGCACGCTGGTCCGGCTTGAGGACCAGGACCGCTCCCTGTGGGACCACGAAGCAATCACGGCGGCCGCAGCCCTGCTGACCCGCGCCATCAGGCGGCAGCACCCGGGCCCGTACCAGCTCCAGGCCGCCATCGTGGCCTGCCATGCGGAAGCCGCACGCTGGGAGGACACCGACTGGGAGCAGATCGTGCTGCTGTACGACATGCTGCTGCACCTCGCCCCCTCCCCCGTCACGCGGCTGCACCGGGCCATCGCCCTCCGCTACAAACAGGGCCCGCAGGCCGCGCTGGCGGAGGTGGACGACCTCGCCACGGAGCTCGATCGCTACTACCTGTTCCACGCCACCCGCGCCGACCTGCTGCGCGCACTCGGCCACCCCGACCAGGCGCGCGCCGAGGACCGGCTCGCGCTGGAACTGACCACCAACCCCGCCGAGCGCGCCGTCCTCCAGGAACGCGCGGGCTTCTAGACAGGCCGATCTCCGCCTCTGGCCGCCGCCGGCTCCAGGACGGCCCACCATCAGACGCGGGAGCGAGTCACCGCTCTGGGCTCTGGGTGCGAGCTGTTCACGGATATGGCCCAGCAGTCGATGGAGCCAGCGGCGCCGGCTGATCGGTCGGACGCTTCGCCCGGACGTTCCCAGCTGTGCAAGGCGCGTGGGCGGGTGAGTCTCCCTGTCGCCACGTGCCAGCCCTCGACCCATCACGGCGGGGCTCGCATCGACGAGGCCGACGCGCCAACTGACGCTGCAGACCGCGACACCGGCGTCGAAGAACCCACATCCTGTGGATCTGCTGTTCAGGGATCTACTGGGCGGCTTGGATGACTCCTTGGATGGCCCGCCTGATGCGGTCAGCGGCGTGGCCGGGCTCGGGCTGGCCGGTGTCGAGCCACATGATGACCGCTTCGAGGGTGAGGGCGGGCACGAGCTGCGCCGCCCAGGTCCGCCAGGGGCTGTCCGGGATCGCGTCGGCGAGGTGGCGGGCGGCGATCTCCATCGAGGCGGAGCGGATGCTGTCGATGACATCGCGGAACTCGGGTTCGCGGGCGGCGTGGCGGAACAAAAGCCGGAACCCGTCTGGATCCGCCGCGGCGGCGCGCAGCAGCGCGGCGACGCTGTCCTCGTCATAGTCGTCGGTGCCGACGGTCTCGGCGAGCCGGGTGCAGGCACGGTCGAGTACGGCGCGGTAGAGGTCGCTCTTCGAGGCGAAGTGCCGGTAGAGGATCACGTGGCTCACGCCGGCCTCCGCGGCCACGTCCTCCAGACCGGTGGCGGCGAAGCCGGTGCGGGCGAAGGCGCGGGTAGCCGCGTCAAGGATCTGCTCACGCCGCTCCGCCCGGGGCATGCGCCGAACACGCTCAGGCTGCCCTGCTGACGTCGATCGAGCGGGCTGTCGACCGGCTGCGGCCACACCACACCTCCTCTTGTTTAAGCCAGACTATACAAGTAGCTTATTTAAGAGAGCTTGTACAAAGACGAATAAACCTCATGGGGGTTGCCATGGCCATCGCGGCGCAGTTGCCGTTCGAGCAGACGGATCCGTTGCGGACCGCGCCCCGGCTGCGTGAGTTGCAGTCCCGGGGCACGGTGCACCGAGTACGCACCGCGGTGGGGGACGAGGCGTGGCTGGTCACCGGCCACACGCAGGTGCAGCGGCTGCTGGACGACAACCGGCTCGGCCGGTCCCATCCAGCCCCTGAGACCGCGGCGCGCACCGGGGAATCGGCCCTGTTCGGCGACCCGCTGGGCAACTTCGCCACCGAGGCGGCCGACCACGCACGCATGCGGTCGCTGCTGCAGCCGCACTTCTCACCCAAGCACTTGCGGGCCCTGCACCCGCGCGTCGAGACCCTAACTGCGCGACTGCTGGACGAACTGACCAAGCAGGGGCCGCCGGGGGACCTCCACTCCGCGGTGGCGGTGCCGCTGCCGATCCTGGTGATCTGCGAACTGCTCGGCGTGCCGTACGAGGACCGCGAGCAGTTCCGCGCCTGGACCGCCGACGCCGCCAACATCCGCGACCGCGCCTGCTCGGAACGGGGGCTGGCCGAGCTGTTCGGCTACGGCCAGAAACTGGTCAAGTGCAAGCGGGCCGAGCCCGGTGACGATGTGATCTCCCGGCTGTGCGCGACCGAGGGCGTCTCCGACGACGAAGCCGCCGGGCTGTCGATTGCGTTGCTGTTCGCCGGGCACGAGACCACGGTGGTCCAGATCGGTCTGGGCGCACTGCTGTTGCTGCCCCATCCCGAGCAGTGGCAGGCCCTGGTGGACGCTACTGCCTCGGCGCACCCCTGGCCCGCATCGAACTGCAGGCGGTGTTCACCCAGCTGGTGACACGGCTGCCGACGCTGCGACTTGCCGACGCCGTGGAGGAGTTGACCATGCGGCGCGACACCCTCACCGGCGGCCTGGCCGAGCTTCCGGTGCGGTGGTGACCGGCATGGGACGCGGCACCTGCGTGCATCATCCACTCTTCGCGCGGCTCTACCCGCTGATGGGCAAGGCCATGGAGCGGGGCGGCATGGCCGAACACCGCCAAGCCCTGCTCGCCCGGCTCACCGGCGAGGTGATCGAGGTCGGTGCCGGCGACGGGCTCAACTTCCCGCACTACCCGACCACCGTCACCCGCGTCCTGGCCGTGGAACCGGAGCCGCACCTGCGAAGCCTCGCCCACGCCGCCGCCGGCCAGGCGCCTGTGCCGGTCGAGGTCGTCGACGGCCTCGCCGAGCAGCTCCCCGCCGAGGACGCCACCGCGAATGCGGTCGTCGTGTCGCTGGTGCTGTGCTCGGTACGCGACCAGGACGCGGCCCTGCGGGAGTTCTACCGGGTCCTCAAACCGGGCGGGCAGTTGCGCTTCCTCGAACACGTCCAGGCCGACACTCCTGGTCTGGCCCGCTTCCAGCGCGTGCTCGACGCGGCCATCTGGCCGCGACTGGCCGGAGGATGTCACACCGGCCGCGACACGGCCGCGTCGATCGAACGGTCCGGATTCACCATCGAACGGCTCGACCACTTCATGTTTCCCGACGCCCGCACGCCTGCCTCATTCCACCTCCTCGGCACCGCCGTACGGTCCGGTTCCGGCTGAGGTGGTGCCGGTCATACCTCTCCTGCTCGTCATCGCTCTCACGTAGGCGCCGACGGTCCCGTTCTCACAGCGCGGCAGCTGCCTTGAGCAGCGCGGTTGCCGCCGTCTCGATGTCCTCGGGCGTGCTCCAGCGGCCCAGGGACAGCCGCAGAGCCCCGAGCGCGCGGTCCGCATCGAGGCCCATGACGGTCAGGACGGGCGAGGGGGTGGGGGTGCCGCTGTGGCAGGCCGAGCCGGTGGAGGCCGCGAGGCCGGGTGCGGCGGCGAGGAGTTCATGCCCGAGCGCGCCGTCGATGCTGACGTTCAGCGTGTTGGGCAGGCGTCCCGTGTCGG
>NZ_BAAASJ010000006.1:0-12164 GCF_039532825.1 Streptomyces vastus | reverse complement strand
CGAGAGCTACCTCGCAGGCCTCGAACTCCGCGCCTCGATGATCTGGCTCGAAGACATCCTGCGAACAGCCGATTGATCACGACATCACACAGGCCCTAGGGGCGCGGTGTCGCACCGGACTTCGGGGTCGGGTCCGGTCTGCCGCCGATCCAGTCCTCCAGGCGGCGGCGGGGGCCGGACCAGCGGCGGTCGTGGCGGTAGGCGCGCAGGCTTGATCTGGCGCGGGCTCGCGGGCGGCGGCGGTAGAAGCGTTTCGCCCAGGGGGAGCCGGGGCGGGCCAGGCGGATGGCGCCGATCAGGGCGATGAGCGGGACGATCACGCCGAAGATCGCGAGACGGGTCTTGCCCTTGCTGAGGGCGAGCAGGGCGATGAGGAAGTTCCCCACCACGCTGCTGATGGCCGCGCCGCGGTCCTGGAGTTCGTTCTCGCTGAGGTCGTTGACCCCGAACGGCAGGAAGCCGAGGAGGACCAGGCCCACCAGCGCCGCCGTGACCGCCACCACCTCGACGCTCTGGCGGCCCTGCTCGCTCCAGTAGACGTCGTCGAGATGCAGGATCAGCGCGAACTCGTCGAGCACCAGGCCCACGCCCATCCCGAACAGCACCGCGCACGCCCCCGAGCCGAAGCCGTGCCCCCCGCCCGCCACCGAGCCGAAGCCGCCGACGACGGTCAGGATCACTCCGGGGATGACGTGGTGGATGTGCACGCCGCCGGTCGTGACGTTGCCGAACGGACCCTTGCCCGCGCGGATGAGCCGGGTGATGACCCGCGTGATCACGAAGGTGAGCACGAACGAGGCGAGCGCCAGCAGCAGCGGCAGTTTTCCCGGCTCATAAATGTTCTGATACCACCAGTCACCCATGGCCCCATCCTGCGACCTGATCCGGCCCGCTGCCTGCTGTGCCGTACTCTGCGGCCCGTGTCCAAGCCGGAGAACGAACCCGAGTACGAGCCGGAGACGAAGCCCGAGGGCGAGCCCGGAAGCGAGCCCGCGCCCGAGACGACGTCCGGGACCCCGTGGCCGGACGGCCTCCGCTTCGCCTTCGGCACCCTCACTGTGTTCCCCGTCGCGGTGTCCCGCTGGGACCGCGAGGCCGCCCGCGCGGGCATGCTCTGCGCTTCTGTCGCGGGTCTGGCCGTCGGCCTGTGCGCGGCTGTGACCGGCGGGCTGTTCCTGCTCCTTGGCGCCGGTCCGCTGCTCGCCGCAGTGGCCACCACCGCGATACCCGCCGTCCTCACGCGCGGCCTCCATCTCGACGGGCTCGCCGACACGGCGGACGGCCTCGGCAGCGGCAAGCCCGCGGCGGACGCGTTGCGCGTCATGAAGCAGTCGGACATCGGTCCGTTCGGTGTGATCGCCCTGCTCTTCGTGCTGCTGGCTCAGGTGGCGGCGCTCTCCCAGGCGTACGGGGCTTCTTGGACCGGTGGGATGTTCGCGGCCCTCGTCTCGGCGACCGCCGCGCGGCTTGCGCTCACCCTTGCCGCACGTGCGGGGGTGCCGGCGGCCCGCCCTGAGGGGCTTGGCGCGGCGGTCGCGGGGACGGTTCCCCTGCGGGGGGCGCTGCTCGTGGTGGTCTGCGTCACCGGCGCCGGTGCCCTCCTGGGGGCGTACGACGGGGTGTACGGCGTTGTGCGCGGCGTGCTCGCCGTACTCGTCGCCTGCGCGGCGGCCGAGCTCCTGCTGCGGCATTGCGTCCGCAGGTTCGGCGGGGTCACGGGTGACGTGTTCGGGGGGCTGGCGGAGACTGCCGCTACCGCGGCGCTGGTGGTGCTGGCTTTCGGATGAGGGTCCGTGAGGTTGTGTTGGACCTGCAGGGCCGTCCGTGGCTGGTCGCTCCCCCACTCTCGGCTGCGCTCGAGCGGGGGGACCCCCATCGCGGCGGAGCCGCAAATTGATACAGCCCCGCGCCCCTATCGGGGCGCTCCCGCTTGGACCCTGCTGAGAAGCCGGCCCTCAGCGCGGTTCCAAGGCGTGGGGCAGTGTGCCCCACGGATGCTCGCCCTCGCCCGGCACCGCGCAGTGGACCGTCGCACCTCGCGCATGCGCCAGTTCGCCCACCCGGGCGCCCGCCGGCACCCCGTACACGAGGTGGCACAGGCGGGTCCGAGTGCCGCCCTGCCACGGGTCCGGGCGCAGGGTGCGGTACGTCTCCCAGGGGCCCTCGAAGGTGACGAGGACGTCGGCGAGTCTGCCGTATGCGGGGTGTGGTGGGGCTCCGTGGTTGAAGGTCAGGGTGTCGTGGCCGGCGCCCCAGGCGGCTGTGGCGAGCTGCTGGTAGTAGCCGAACTCGCCCAGCCCGGTGGCTGCTTGGTCGAGGAAGGCGCCGTCCGTGCCGTACCAGTCGCGGTGTCGGGTCAGGTCGGCGACGACTTCGGCGCGCGGTCTTCGGCCGTAGGCGGTGTCGACGTATCCGAGGACCCGGACGTCCGCCGTGCGCAGTCGTTCCGCGATCTCGGCGAAGGCGGGATCGGGGTGCTCGCCGGGGCCGCTGGCCGGGTTCAGTACGACCCCGTGGAGGCGGGGCGCGGCGGCGACGATCGCCTTCCATTCGGCGGGGCGGACGGACGGGTGCTCGTAGTAGGGGACCAGCAAGCGGCTCACCGGTGGGCCGTCGCTCTGCCCAGCAGCCAGCACACCAGGCCCGCCAGCACGCCGGCGGCCGTGGCGTACACGACGAGGCCGATCAGGTGCGGGTCCGTTCCGTCCACCAGCAGCGCCACGCTCTGGGCGAGCCCCGCGGCGCAGCAGACCACGGCGGCGCTCAGGACCGCGCCGAACGACTGGAGCAGCAGGCCCGTCCACAGGACGACGCCGAGGAGCATCAGGGCGGTGAGCCGTACGCCGCCCAGGCCGGGCGCCCCGGGCCACAGCGCGGCGGTGGCGAGGCTGAGCAGGAACAGCGCCGCGAGATATCCGCTGAGGCACTTCACGAGGGTGACCGCGGTGGTCCGCCAGAACGCGCGGGACGTGCGGCTGGAGCGCAGCCCGGCGAGGCCCCTGCTGCGGAACCGGTACAGCAGCCACTCCGCCGGCCCCATGCTCAGCGTGAGCGCCACGGCGGCCGGTGCGGCGATCGCGGCGTCCGAACCGGCGCCCTCGGCCAGGACGTCGCCGAGCGCCACGTACACGACGAGGACGCCGCTGCCCACACCGAAGAAGGCGTACGGCAGCGAGGCGCCGAGCCAGTGCGCGGCACTTGTGCCCTTTCTGTCCGGGGTGCCGCCCCTGACAGGCAGCAGCGCCGCGAACGCCGCCGCCCGGCTGATCCGCTTCCCGTCCCCCGACTCCCGTAAGGCTGGGGCGACTTCACGCACTGCGAGCGCCGAGACCGCAGCCAGGGAGCCGAGGAGCAGGGCCAGTCTCGCGGCGTCCGGCACCGGGCGGGCCAGTGCCAGGAGGGCGCCCGCCGTCATGGGCGACAGGGCGGCCAGCAGGGCCCGTTCGCGGCCCATCACCAGCAGGACGGTGGCCGCCCCGAGGTAGCAGGACTGACCGGCCGCGAAGGCGACCGCTCCGAGGTGGTCCGAGGCGACGGCCAGGGCGACCAGCGAGCCGAGCAGCGCGCCCGCCGGAGCGCCGAGGAGGAGCGAGCGGCGGGAGGCGGTGCGGTCGCCCAACCCCAGCCAGGAGTACGCCCGATGGGCAAGGCCCTGGTTCCATGCCCAGCCGCACAGGGCGCCGGCCAGCAGCGGCGCCGTTCCGGCCGGGAGCCCGAGGCCGTCGTCCGAGCCCGCGAGGAGGGGCGCCCCGAGGACGTAGCCGAGTCCGGGCAGCGCGAAGACGACGCCTCGGAGCAGGCAGCCCAACAGGCCTATGCGCCAAGGGTCGTGGGCCGGGCCGGCCGGTTCGGGGTGGCGGCGCTCGACCCGTGCGTACAGTTCCTCGGCGAGCGAGAAGGAGTCCTTGCAGCCGTACTTCTCGCGTATCCGGTCGTCCGACATGCCGTCGGACTCCAGGAGAGCGGCGATCTCGTCGGGGTGGACCGCGACGGCGATGAACTCCTCCAGGTGCATGGCGAGTTCGTCCACCGGGTCGGGCCCCGCCCAGCTCGGCCGGCGTCGGCGCGGCACGGTGGGAAGGGTGTCGCTGTGCATACCCGGGGGCATCCTGATCGATCCGCTCACCAGTCCGTCCCTCCCCCGGACTCCGTCCGGGCGGACTCCCAAGCGACGGCCCCGTACCAGGGGTCGCGCAGCTCGACGGTCCAGTCGGCGACGGTCTCGACGGTGGGCTCGTACACCTCGGGCAGGCCTGCGAGCTCGTGGTAGATGGTGCGGAAGGCGTCCACGGAACGGCGGAGGGTGAACCGGTCGATGACGCGCTGCCGCGCCAACCGGCCCAGTGCCAGGCGCCATTCGTCGTCCTTGAGCAGCGTGAGTGCCGCCGCGGCCATCTTCTCGGGCTCGCGCGGCGGCACCACGAGCCCGGTGTCGCCGACCGCCTCGCTCACCCCGCCGACGTCGGTGGAGACGGTGGTCCGCCCGCACGACATGGCCTCGATGATCGAGAAGGGGAAGCCCTCCGATATCGACGACAGCATCACCACATGCCCGGCCGCGTACGCCCGCCACACCTCGCTGATCCGGCCCTCGAAGCTGAGCCCGTCCGTCACACCGAGCTCGGCCGCGAGCTTCTCCAGCTTGGTCTTGTACGCCTCTCCCCCGGGCGGGACGGGACCGAACAGCCGCAGCCTTGTCTCCGGGAGTTCGGCGCGCACCATGGCGTACGCGCGGATCAGTGTCTCCAGGTCCTTGATGGGGTCGACACGGCCGCACCAGGTGAGCGTGGGCACCTCCGGCTCGGGTCCGGCGTGCGGGAAGGCGTGCGGGTCGACGCCGTTGTAGACGGTCCGGATCTTGTCGGGGTCGGCGCCGCCGCGCTCCTCCCAGCGGCGGTTGTACTGGTTGCACGGGGTGATCAGGTCGGCTGACTTGTAGCCGAGAGTGTTGAGTTCGCGGTAGAAGCCGAGCATCAGGGCCTTGACGGGCCAGCGCTGGGCCTCGCTGCGGTAGCCGAGATAGCGCTCGCGGAGATAGATGCCGTGCTCGGTGAGCAGGAAGGGTATGCCGTCCAACTCCCGTGCGGCCAGGGCCGGAAGGGTGGCCAGTCCGCTGCCCGTGGAGTGCGACACGGAGCCCTCGGGGAGCCGTACGCCAAGCGGGCGTAGTGCGTGTTCCAGCAGGTCGGTGGCGGTGAGCGCGTCGTGCACGGTGGGCTGCGCGGCAGCGGTGGGCAGATGCGGCATGGTCCAGATCGACATCAGCGAGCGCAGCGCGGCCTCGGTGCGCAGGGCGGCCGACAGCCGTCCCTCGCGGGCGAGCCCGGCCAGTTCGTAGAGCGCCTCGCCGAAGTCGCAGTGCGCATCGGGGTCGAGGAAGGACAGCAGGAACCGTTCGTAGGTGTCGATGAATCGGCGGCGGGCGCGCCCCCGTGGTGGGCGCCGGGAGCCGGGGCGCCTCCCCCACAGGGGCACGGATATGTGCTGGTAGACGTTGGACGGCAGCTCCCAGGTCACGGGTTCGCGACCGTTGCCGACGAGCGATATGAGGTTGAACCCGACTTCGGGCATGCCCTTCACGAGCTGGTCGCACCAGGTGCTGACCCCGCCGTGGACCAGCGGATACGTGCCCTCCGTGAGCATGGTGACATGACGGCCGGTGGTCATCGTGGGGTTCCCCCTGGAACATGTCTGCGACTCGGTGCGCTGCGCTGCTCACTCGTCAGGCGGGCGGTCGTCGTGCTGACGGTCGTTATGCGGGCAGCCTCAGGGTGAGGGCGGTCTGCGTGCTTTCCGGCGTGGTCCAGGCCGAGCGCTCGCCCGCGTACGGAGTGCCGAACTCGGTGGTCCCGAGCGGGAGTTGCTTGAGCGTGCCCTCCGGCGCGGTCACCGGGATCTCGGTCCCGGACGGGGCGGTGACGGTGACGGTGTCGCCGACGCGGTACGCCGTGACGGCACCGTCGGCGACGGCCTGCTGCCAGTCGGCGCGGCGCTGGAACTCGGTGCCGATCGCACTCTGCCGCGGATTCTCCAGTGGGGTGTTGTCGGCGAACAGCGCGCGGTAGTCGGCGAGCACCTTGTCCAGAACCGGGTAGAGCAGCCGCTCCTCGGCCAGGTTGGACTGGTGGACATAGTGCGGGCGCGGGTCGTTGTTCACGGCGTGCCCAAGGGCGATACGGGCCTCCTGCGGAACGATGTACGACTCGAAACCGGTGGCCGCATCGAGCGGGTCCTCCAGGCAGGTGGACGTGGGGTTGTTCTCGCAGACGCCGCTGCCGCCGTCGGCCGCGGAGGTGTAGACCCAGTTGTACTCGTCGGTCATCTCGGCGGCCGTACCGACGTTGTAGTACACGTTCATCGGATGGCGCGGCACGGTCAGCGCGGCGCCCACCGAACGCTGGTCCGGTTCACGGGAGTTGTCGGAGGCGATCCACTCGACGCCGTTGTCGGCGAGGGCTCCCGCGAGGTTCGGGTCGTCGTCCGGCTGCTGTGGCAGCGTCTTCAGACCCGAGTGCTCCCCGGTCACCAACTCGGTGGAGTCGACCGGGAGTCCGTGGCTTTCCGCCCACTGCTGGTTGTCGCTGATCTGCGCCGAGATCTCGGCGCGGCTCATGTACTGAGTCGTGCCGTCGGGGTTCCTGGCGCAGCTCCACGGCACCGTGCTGGTGTCCTGGACGCAGCCCAGGAAGGGGTGCGTGTAGGTGTGGTTGATCCAGCGGTACTCGTCCTTGTCGGCGAGCAGTTGGCCGGTCAGCGCGTCCGTGCCGCCGTTCTCGGCCTTCCACTCCTCGCCGGAGCCCGCGTTGTAGACCATGTCGAGCGTGAAATCGCTGCTCTCCTGCCACTGCGCGGCGTACACCGCGTCGTCCGCGGTCATCCGGATCGGCGTGGTCCCCTCACCGTCACCGCCGACGCAGTCGAAGTCGCCGGGTGTGCAGTTGCGTTCGGTGTCCCAGCGGCTGTCGGGCGCGAAGACGTCGTCGACGTGGACGGAAAGGTAGTTCCTGCTCTGTCCCAGGTGTACGCCCTGAGTCAGCCATTCGACGATTCCACGGGCCAGGACCCGGAACTGCTGCTGATCGTCGTTGTACGCGAAGGTCACCACGAGTTCGCGGCGACCGTCATGGGCGTACTCGCCGACCAGGCTGCCGCGGCCGGTGCCGCCGGGCACCGCGATGTCGACGTAACTGGTGAAGCCCTCGCGGGGCCGGGCCACGTACCCGTAACTCTCCTGTACGGAGCCGGAGTTGTCCTCGAACCTCAGCGGCCTGTCGAGGTAGCCGAAATACCCCGCCTGCCCGGCCTCGGTGACCGAGGCCTCACGGCCGTCGAGCGTGCCGGCCCAGCCGCCCTCGCTGGTGTAGTCGAGGCCGACACCGGGGTGCGCCCAGGTGTAGGCGTCGACCTGGGGGATGCCGAAGGTCTTCTGGTACGACTCCAGGGCGGCCTGCTCGGCCGAACCCGCCCCGAACGGCGCCTCGTTGGGCAGCACGACGCCCTGGTACTTGGCGCGCGGGACACCGTCGGCGCCGTCAGGCGTGTCGCTCAGGAACGCCTCGTCGATCGCCGGGCGGTCCGCGTCGTCGAGATCGACGGTTGTGTACGGGATGCCGGTGTTCTTCAGCTCCTCGGTGATGGCCTCGACGGGGCTGTCGCCGTTGTCGACGACCAGCACCTTGAGATCGATACGCGGCTCCCCGGCCGCGGACGCTCCCGGTGCTCCGAGGCCCAGCGCCAGCATGCCCGCCGCCGCCAGTGCAACGGCCGCGGTTCTCCAACTGTGCGCGCTCTGCGCCACGGTGACTTCCTCCCTGACGGATCCTCATGTGGTCAGCCGAAGGAGGATCCGTGGAAATCATGCAAAGCGGAGAGCGGATCACTCGCACCAAATGCGACGAGTGTGACTCAGGTCACCAGAAGTGAGGGCCGAGAAGTGGCCACTCCGCCGCAGCGGGATGAACGGATGCTGGAATGAGCGAAACCCGCCACCGAGCGTAGGCTCATGTCCGGCACTCCCCTGGTCCGGTCCAGCCTGCCGATCCGCCGTCTCCTAGGCTCCTTCGTCGGGCCCGGCCGAGCCACCCCTCTCGGCCACAGCAACTCAATGGAAGCGAGATTTCACCACCGTGACTGCTCTCACTCTCAGCACCGCCGCAGCGCCCGGCCTGCGGGCCGACGCGATCGTCGTCGGTGTCGCCAAGGGCGGCTCCGCCAAGTCCGGGGACCTGGTCGTCGCACCGGGCGCCGAGGCCGTGGACAAGGCGTACGACGGCGGGCTCGCCGGCGTTCTGGAGACCCTCGGCGCCTCCGGCGGCGAGGGCGAGGTGACGAAGCTGCCGGCACCGTCCGGCTTCAAGGCGCCGGTCGTGCTGGCGGTCGGTCTGGGTTCGCAGCCCGACAAGGACGCCTCGTTCGGCGCGGAGACGCTGCGCCGCGCCGCCGGTGCCGCCGCCCGCGCGCTGGCCGGCTCGAAGAAGGCCGCGTTCGCCCTGCCGGTCACGGACGCCGCCGACGCGGGCGCCATCGCGGAGGGCGCGCTGCTCGGGGCGTACGCCTTCGATGTGTACAAGGAGAACGGCAAGGACGGGAAGGACGCCAAGAAGGACGCGAAGAACGGCAAGCCTCCGCTCGCCGAGGTCGCGCTGCTCGGCGGGAAGCCCCGCGACAAGGCGTACAAGGCGGCCGTCGAGCGCGCCTCCGCCGTCTGCGAGGAGCTCAACCGCGCCCGCGACCTCGTCAACACCCCGCCGAACGACCTGAACCCCGAGTCCTTCGCGGCTGTCGCGCAGGCCGCGGCCAAGGAGCACGGCATCAAGGTGCAGGTGCTCGACGAGAAGGCCCTGGAGAAGGGCGGGTACGGCGGCATCCTCGGCGTCGGCGCCGGGTCCGCGTCCGCTCCCCGCCTGGTGAAGCTGTCGTACACCTCGTCCAAGGCGAAGAAGCACCTGGCCTTTGTCGGCAAGGGCATCACGTACGACTCGGGCGGTATCTCGCTGAAGCCCGCGGGGCACAACGAGACGATGAAGTGCGACATGAGCGGGGCGGCGGCGGTCTTCGCCGCGGTCGTCGCCGCCGCCCGGCTGGGCCTCGAGATCAACGTGACCGGCTGGCTGGCGCTGGCCGAGAACATGCCGTCGGGGTCGGCCACCCGGCCCGGGGATGTGCTGCGGATGTACAGCGGCAAGACGGTCGAGGTGCTGAACACCGACGCCGAGGGGCGGCTCGTCCTCGCCGACGCGCTGTGGAAGGCGTCCGAGGACAAGCCGGACGCGATCATCGATGTGGCGACGCTGACCGGGGCGATGATGCTCGCGCTGGGCAACCGTACGTTCGGTGTGATGGCCAACGACGACGCGTTTCGCTCCGCGGTGGTCGAGGCCGCGGAGGAGGCCGGAGAGGCGTCGTGGCCGATGCCTCTGCCGGACCACCTGAAGAAGGGGATGGACTCCCCTACCGCCGACATTGCCAACATGGGTGAGCGGATGGGCGGGGGCCTGGTCGCCGGGCTGTTCCTCAAGGAGTTCGTCGGCGAGGGCATCACCTGGGCCCACCTCGACATCGCGGGCCCGGCCTTCAACGAGTCCGGTCCCTTTGGCTACACCCCGAAGGGGGGCACGGGGTCGGCTGTGCGCACGTTGGTGCGGGTTGCCGAGCTGGCGGCTTCGGGGGATCTCGGCTGACGTTGCGTGGTTGTGCGCCCAGTAGCTCGGTCCGTTCCGTCGCAGCGCGAGTGCGGGTCGTACGTGGCTGGGCGCGCAGTTCCCCGCGCCCCTTACGGGGCGCGGTGCGACGTCTCACACACCGGCCCGGCGTCCACGTTCCCGCGGACAAGTGCAAAGATGGGGTCTCGGCAGGACAGGGCCCCACCACAGGGCCGAAGAAAGAGCGGCCGGACACCAGCCGCCGCCCGGTCGGGAGACCGGCGTACGGCGCACATGCATGGAGGACGTGACGTGGCGAACGACGCCAGCACCGTTTTCGACCTAGTGATCCTCGGCGGCGGTAGCGGCGGCTATGCCGCGGCCCTGCGCGGAGCGCAGCTGGGCCTTGACGTCGCCCTGATCGAGAAGAACAAGCTCGGCGGCACCTGCCTGCACAACGGCTGCATCCCCACGAAGGCCCTGCTGCACGCCGGCGAGATCGCCGACCAGACGCGCGAGGCCGACCAGTTCGGCATCAAGGCCACCTTCGAGGGCATCGACATCGCGGCCGTCCACAAGTACAAGGACGACGTGATCAGCGGCCTCTACAAGGGCCTGCAGGGCCTGGTGGCCTCGCGCAAGGTGACGTACATCGAAGGTGAGGGCCGGCTGTCCTCCCCCACCTCCGTCGACGTGAACGGCCGACGCGTCCAGGGCCGCCACATCCTCCTCGCGACCGGCTCCGTGCCGAAGTCGCTGCCGGGCCTGGAGATCGACGGCAACCGCATCATCTCCTCGGACCACGCGCTGACGCTGGACCGCGTCCCGCAGTCCGCGATCATCCTCGGCGGCGGCGTCATCGGCGTCGAGTTCGCCTCCGCCTGGAAGTCCTTCGGTACGGACGTCACGGTCATCGAGGGCCTCAAGCACCTCGTGCCGGTCGAGGACGAGAACAGCTCCAAGCTTCTTGAGCGCGCCTTCCGCAAGCGCGGCATCAAGTTCAACCTCGGCACCTTCTTCGAGAAGGCCGAGTACACGCAGGACGGCGTCCGTGTGACCCTCGCCGACGGCAAGACCTTCGACGCCGAGGTGCTGCTTGTCGCCATCGGCCGCGGTCCGGTCTCGCAGGGGCTGGGCTACGAGGAGCAGGGCGTCGCGATGGACCGCGGCTACGTCCTGGTCGACGAGTACATGCGCACGAACGTGCCGACCATCTCGGCCGTCGGTGACCTGGTACCCACGCTTCAGCTCGCTCACGTCGGCTTCGCCGAGGGCATCCTGGTGGCGGAGCGTCTCGCCGGTCTGAAGACCGTGCCCATCGACTACGACGGTGTACCGCGGGTGACGTACTGCCACCCGGAGGTCGCCTCCGTCGGTATCACCGAGGCCAAGGCCAAGGAGGTCTACGGCGCGGACAAGGTCGTCGCTCTCAAGTACAACCTCGCGGGCAACGGCAAGAGCAAGATCCTCAAGACCGCGGGCGAGATCAAGCTCGTCCAGGTCAAGGACGGTGCCGTCGTCGGCGTCCACATGGTCGGCGACCGCATGGGCGAGCAGGTCGGCGAGGCCCAGCTGGTCTACAACTGGGAGGCGCTGCCCGCCGAGGTCGCGCAGCTCATCCACGCTCACCCGACGCAGAACGAGGCGCTCGGCGAGGCCCACCTGGCCCTCGCAGGCAAGCCGCTGCACTCGCACGACTGACAGCCCTCGGGCGCGACGACACAGACTTCCGCAATTCGTAAGGAGCAACAGAAACCATGGCGGTTTCCGTAACCCTTCCGGCGCTCGGCGAGAGCGTCACCGAGGGCACTGTCACCCGCTGGCTGAAGGCCGAGGGCGAGCGCGTCGAGGCCGACGAGCCGCTGCTGGAGGTCTCGACCGACAAGGTCGACACCGAGATCCCCTCGCCCGCCGCCGGCGTACTGGCGTCCATCAAGGTCGCCGAGGACGAGACGGTGGAGGTCGGCGCCGAGCTGGCCGTCATCGACGACGGCACGGGCGCCCCCGCTGCCGCCCCGGCCCCGGCTGTCGAGGAGGTCGCCGCACCGCCGGCCCCCGAGCCGGCCCCGCAGGCCGCTCCGTCCACCGAGGCCGCCGCTCCGGCTCCGGCCCCGACCGCTCAGGCCGCCACCGGTGGTGGCACCGCCGAGGGCACCGACGTGGTCCTCCCGGCGCTGGGCGAGTCCGTCACCGAGGGCACCGTCACGCGCTGGCTCAAGGAGGTCGGCGAGAGCGTCGAGGCCGACGAGCCGCTGCTCGAGGTCTCCACGGACAAGGTCGACACCGAGATCCCGGCGCCCACTTCCGGTGTGCTCCTGGAGATCACCGTCGCCGAGGACGAGACCGCCGAGGTCGGCGCCAAGCTCGCCGTCATCGGCGCCCCGGGCGCGGCTCCGGCCGCCGCTCCGGCTCCGGCGCAGCCCGCCCCGGCCGCGGCGCCCGCCGCACCGGCCCAGCCCGCTGCCCCGGCCGCGCCTCCGGCTCCGGCGGCTCCGGCCGCCCCCGCGGCACCCGCTGCCCCGG